>JAFYOA010000243.1 GCA_017547865.1 Clostridia bacterium | reverse complement strand
GGAAGCTGTCCTGGGGAATATTCACCAGGCGCTCTTCACGGGCGGGTAAAAACAGGGTATCACCGGCAAAGTCGGTGTCCGTATCCGTGGCGTAGTTCAGGTGGAAGTGCCGGATCCTGTCCGTTTCGTTGCCTTCGATCTTCGAATCAGCCATCAAGGCTTCGTAGGGGTGGGGCAGTTCGAAATGCGCCAGTACATCGGCGGTGGTGCATATTGGTTCGGTGCGCCAGTAGGGGCCGCTCACCTTCCAGGGGGAAGCACCGGCAATGCCGAAGCTGTCTTCCAAAAGGACTGTGCCGCTTTCGTCCCGGGCGGTCACTGCGATGCGGTTGGTGTCGCACACCGTTTCTGTACGCAAAGGTAGGGAGAAGGTGACATTCTGCACAGCGCTGCTGTTTGCGGGCAGGCACAGGGTAAAGTCCGGAGAATCGCATACAATACCGTGGCAGGGTTCCACATGGCAGCGGATGGTCTTTTCTTTGGCAGTGCGGTTGTTTACCCGCAGGCCGACAACGCAGGTGCCGCCCAAGGCGATGGATGGCATCCCGGCGTATTCGGCGGTGAGAGTGAGTGCAGGCACAGGGTCAAAATCAAAGCGAACCTCCGGTGCACCGGTGATGGTCACTTCGTTGTTTACGGTCTTGGTAAATTCCACGCCCAAAGCGGCAATATCTTCGGCCAGGTCTTTGATTTGATCGCTGCGGCGGTGGCTGGTAACGCCCAACGTGTAGGTGACATTTTTCAGCCCATAGGCGTCGATCAGCTTTTCTGCACCTTGAATGAGCCCGATGATGGCACCGGCGGTGGCACAGGTGCAGTCGGTATCAAAGCCGCAGTTCAGGGCCATCAGGCTGGTCTTGATCACATCCATGTCGCCCAGCAGCAGAGAAAGAATGGTGATGCCCATATTCTGGTACATGTTGGTGCAATCCGGGTGGCCGTAGCGGAACAGCAGGTCTTCCAGCACCTGCTTCGGTTCACCGTACCGGTCGCACAAAGAAACGGTGTATTCCACCAGTTCCTTGAATTTGGAATCCGCCGGCAGGGTGCCCAGGGCAAAGTCGATGAGCTTGCGCACATCCGATTCAAAAAACGCTTCGCTTTCCAAGGCTGCCAAAAATTGCTCGGCCCGAATGGATTCGCCCCAGTGGTCCTGGGAACCGTCCCGGGCGGAAAAATCGGCGGCAAGGCGATGGTTTCCCACCGCAAGACAGCCCCATACTTCGGAACGAATGGGACAGCCCATGCCTTCGATGTAATAATCGTTGCAGAATTTGCCGGAATAGGGCGGGTAAATGCCCCGCTGGTAGTTCTTGCGCATCACGGCGTACTCGCCGGGGGAGTAGTGACAATTTTCCACAAACTGCCGCAGAAGATCCCGGGAAGTGAAGGCGGCGCCTTTCTTTTCGGCTACGTCCAGCCACAGCACCTGCAGGTCCAGGTCGTCGTTGGGCATGTCGGGGTTGATCATTTCGGGCATAAACGGCAGCTCCAGGGGCATTTTTACGCCTTCGTGCGGGGCACCGATGTTGCCGGAAATGGCCTTGCCCACAAAGCAGCCGTATACTTTATCCAAATATTTTTCGTAAGAAATACTTCGCATACGTTCCTCCCAAAGGCCCAAAGCGGCCTTTTTCTGTTGCTGGCTTCATTCTATCACAAAGCACCGGGAATGAAAAGCCCTCTTTTCCGTAAAGAAAAAGAGGGCAGAGAACTTATTTTTTCAGTTCGTTCCGCAGTACAGAGAGATGTTCCATCGCCGTGTTTTCGCCTTGACAGGAAAGCGAACCGTAATCCGGTCCGATGGTGCAGGTGCTTTTCATGGCGAAAGGCCTCAAACCTTTTCGTAAATTTTACCGCTTTGGGTGTTCAGCAGCAGGCGGCCGTTCCAAAAGGCGCAGCATTCCACTTCATCGTTCCCAAAGGGTGTGGAAGACAGGTCTTCTTCCAGCAGATAGTCTTTTTTCACCGGGTCAATGGCACACAGGGTGTTGGGGTGAGCTTCGTTTCCGCAGCCGAAGGTGTACCAGATGGTTCCATCCTTCACTGTGCCGCCCTGGGTGAAGAAAATATGGAAGGGCAGGGTAAACTGTTCCACAATGTCCTTCGGTGTCAGGGTCACATCCCCGGCGGTAGGGTCGGGCAGGTGGAATTTCGTTACGATGTAGGCATTGTCCGGGCGGGCCATATCCCGGCGGGTACGGTACCGGGCAGAGAGCAGGTAGTACCAGCCGTTTTCCGCATCGGGCAAGGCGGCCGGCCAGCCCCAGCCGGGGGCTGCAAAGTCGCTGTTTTCCTCGTGGCGGTAGTAAATTTTCTGCAGGGTCTCAGCGGTGAGAGAATCTCCGTTTTGATGCAGCTGTTCCACCGCACAGTAAGAAATATACCCCTTTTCGTCGCATTCGCCGCTGTTGCCGGCGGTTACATACAAAAGCGGGAATGTTTCGCCCGGCAGAACAGCACCGCAAACCACATCGTTGGCGTGGTTTGTGTAGCGGTTGTCCGGGTCGCCGTTGTTGTACGAGCCCAGGCGGCACACGCCCACCGGCTGCGGGGAACGGGTGCGCAGGTTGTACAGGGCGCATACACCGGTGTGGTACAGCACCACGGCGGTATCGCCGCACACGGTAAAGCCCTGCACACTTTCTTTTTTGCCGGTAAGGGCAAGGGTTGGGTTTTCAAATTCCATATACAGTTTATACATCCAGCAGCACCTTCTGTTCTCGCAGTACATTGCGCAGGGAGGCGGTATCCAGCGTGCGCACGTCTGTGTTGTTTTGCAGGGCAAGGGCGGCGGCAGCGCACAGGCCCGCCGGGCCGCCGCCGATCACCAGGATATCGGCTGCCGTACGGGAAAGAGAACGATTGTAGGGAAACGTAGTAAGCACCTCATTGCGTCTGTCATGGCACCATTCTATCACAAAGCAAAGGGAAAAGAAAGTCCTCCTTCCCGAAGAAAAGAGGACTCGATTTTATTTGCATTGCTCCGGGTAAAGTTTCTCTTTTGCCAGGCCAAATCGATGAGCATCGCCCAAAAGGTCGTACAGTTCAGAAGAATAGGTGAACTTCCAGGGAGCGGTCATAAAGCCTTTCACCAGGGCGGGGCTACAGAACTTTTTGACAAGCTCCATGGTCTCTTCGGAGTTTTCGGGGATGCTCCAGGTGGAGGAGGTGGGCACCTGCTCAAAACCGGCTTTGTCCAGGTCGATGTATGCCTGGTAGGCCGGGTCTGCAGGTGTGCCGTCTGCATTTTTCGCAATACGATGGTACGACCAGTTCGACTGCAGAACAGATTTGGGCATGCGCTTCAGGTATTCTTCCTGGTGTCCGCGGTGCGCCCAGCAGGGATCGGACCATACCCAGGGGCGGGTGCCGGCTTTGTCGCAGCAGTCAAACAGATGGTATATGTCGTGCCACCACAGGTCGCCCTGGCGCATTGTGGCATACTGGAAGGTGCGCTGGTGCTCGGCGGTTTCTTCGTCCATGCCAAGGTGAAAATACTCCGGATTGCCGAAGAGCTCGGCGGTTTCCAAAATCAGATCTTTGCACACCTTGTAATAGGGCGTGGTGGAGAGCATACGGCTGTATTCGCCCATCCAGGCATCGTGGCAGGCGCTGAAATTCAGCTTGGGAATGGGGGTGAGGCCGATGGAGCGCATGTAGTCCAGCTCGGCTTTCAGTTTGTCCTTGCTCCAGGCGCCGGGAATGGCGATCTCCGGGTGCGATTCATATTGCACCGCGTCGCCCACATCCACCACAACGGTGTTAAAGCCGCGGGTGGGCAGGAAATCAAGCACCTGCCGCCAGGTGGCTTCGTCCAGTTCCAACGTGGGGTGGAAGGGAGTCGGGTTTGTTTCGGGGGTATCGCCCCACATATTATCGCTCAGGTGGATCAGATAAGCCCACATCATATCGTGTTTCATGGTAGCACCTCGTTGGTAGAATTTAAACGAAAATACGTTAGAAGTTTTGATCGAACTTTTTCAAAAGGCCGTAGGGTGTCGGGACAACGTCCTGACCCGACCTTCGCAATGGTCGGAATCTCTTTGCCTTGGAAGCGCTCGAAAGGGGTGCGGGGAAAACCTGCAAGTAAGGTTTTCCCCGAAAAAAGTAGTGATAACAGCATAGGCCGCCCGAAAAAGAGCGGCCTGTATTTGATTTTACAACAGTTCCAGCACGGCATC
>JAFYOA010000242.1 GCA_017547865.1 Clostridia bacterium | reverse complement strand
CGGGGAATACGCACCGCACGCAAAATCTGCCCGGCGGCAGCACAGGCCGGGTCGCCCGTCAGGCCGCCCCATATTTCATTTAAAGAGAGACCGGCGCTGCCCAGGCACAGGGCAAACACGGCAGCCAGCAGCACCAGGGCTGCCAGCACCGCAAACAACAGCGGCAGCTTTCTTCTCATCATTTCATCAGCTCCGGATACAAAAGTTCAGCCAGATATGTATAGGCTTCTGCCCAGCGGGCGTTGGGTTTAAAGTGGAACAACTCCTTTGGCAAAAAGGCGTAGTTTTTCTCCTTCACGGCGGCAAGGTCTTTCCAGCCTTCTTCTTCAAACACACTTTCCATATAGGCTTTGGCCTCTGCCTCGCTGCCCATGGTAGAAATAAATATAAAATCCGGGTCGCGCAGCAGAATTTCCTCCAGGCTCAGTCCATCCAGCAGCACCGGGGCATCCTCTGCAATATTATGGGCACCCAGTTCATTCAGCATGACGCACACAAAGTTTTCGGCAGCGGTTTTGGCCTTGGTGGCACTGGCCTTGGAACCCGCCCGCACAAAGAGGATTTCTTTTTCCTCTCCCGCCGCGGTCATTTCCAACAGCGCATCTACCTGTGCCTGCACCTGCTCGCCATAAATCGTATACGCCTCATCGTTTCCGGTGATCTCCGTAAAGATCTTCAGCACCCGCAGGTAATCCTGCAGGCTGTCTACTCTTAACATGGCAGAAGGGATCCCGGCTTTTTCCGCCAGCCGGCAAGCCGCTGCCTGCCCTTCCAAATCGGCCGAACCAATGACAAAATCGGGCTGTGCCGCCAGCAAAAGTTCAGCATCGATGGTCTTTCCGGCACCGCCGTCCACAAGCAGTGCATCTTCTCCGGCAAAACCGCGCTCCACGGACTCGCCCACGGTCACCGCCACATCGCCGCCGGCCGTCACCCAAATATCCGCAAAAGAAGAAAACAGCACCGCCACTTTTTTCGGTTTTTCATATAAAACAACCTGCTGTCCGGCATCGTCGGTAAATGTATACCACGCCGTTCTGGCAGGGGCAAGCCCTCCCGTACAGGCAGTTAAAAGCAAAACCATGCACAGAACCGGCAGGAGTAAATTTTTTTTCATCTGTTTTCCTCCGTTTTTCAAAATACATTTTGATTTTCCCACAAATACGGCAGATAGTCAACGCAATGGCAAAATTTTCTCCAAAAGCAGCCGTTCAAACAAAACTCCCAAAAAGCGCATATTCAATTTTCCTGTTTTGCGGCAATCGTTACAAGCCATAATGCAATCCCTGTTAACGTTTTGTAAAAATTCAGTCCACCCCTTGTTTTTTCCCTTGCTTTCTGTTATTATATCTCAGGTCGCCATGTAT
Organism: Clostridia bacterium; assembly: GCA_017547865.1. The sequence continues at coordinate 6,277 of JAFYOA010000242.1, read as the reverse complement.
GCTGCCCCCATTTTGGGAACACTGTGCATAGCGGCTTAAATTTTGTCTGTTAGGAGAAATAAAAAATGAAACGTATTCTTTCCCTCGTCCTGGCTCTTGTACTGCTCTGCGGCCTGGTGGCCTGCCAGGGCTCCGACAACACCAGCAGCACCACCGAAGCTGCCGGCGGCTACGAAGGCACCCTCACCGAGCTGGTTGCCAAACTGTACGAAAACAACACCCCCGAGTTCATGCTGGGTGAACCCATGGAAATCGTTCTGACCGGTGAAGAAAGCTCTGTCAATTACTTCCTGGGTCTGCAGAACGGCGACAAGCTGAAGGAAGCTGTGTTCTCCGAGCCCATGATGGGTTCCCAGGCTTACTCCCTGTGCCTGGCTCGTCTGAACAACGCTGCCGACGCTGAAGATGTGAAGAAGGAAATCTTCGAGAACATCGATACCCGCAAGTGGATCTGCGTGGAAGCTGACCAGCTGCACGTTGTTTCCAGCGGCGATGTTGTGATGATGATCATGATGGGCAGCGCCATGAGCACCGACATGGACGACAACCTGGTGAAGGCTTTTGAGACCGTTTGCGGCGGCCTGACCGGTACTTCTCACTCCAAGGGCTAATCAATATGGTATTTTCATCCATTCCGTTTCTGTTCGTGTTCCTGCTGGGGGTTTTGGCGGCCTACTTTTTGGCAGACCGCTTCTTTCCCCGGGCACGGAACCTTGTGCTGTTGGTGTTCTCCTTTGGCTTTTACGCCATTGGGGAACCCAAATACGCCTTGCTGATGGTGCTGACCATCACGATCGTATATGCTGCGGGACGGTGGATCGGAGCAAGGCGGGGAACGCCGGCGGGCAAGTGGCTGCTGTATGCAGGCTGCACTGTGCCGCTGGTATTCCTCGCTTTCTTTAAATACACCGATTTCCTCCTCGGTACCGTCAACAGCCTGTTCGGGGTGAACCTGCCCCTGCTGCGGCTGGTTTTGCCGGTGGGCATCAGCTTTTACACCTTCCAGGCCATCAGCTATGTCATCGATGTATACCGCGACGACGTGCCGGTGCAGAAAAGCTGGATCGACCTGGCCACCTATGTGGTACTGTTCCCCCAGCTGATTGCCGGCCCCATTGTGCGCTGCAAAGACGTGGCGCGGGAACTGCAGACCCGCACCTCTACCATGGAGGGCTTTGCGAATGGCGTACGGCGGTTCACCTTTGGCCTGGGCAAAAAAGTGCTGCTGGCCAACCAGCTGGATATGCTGTGCACCGCCTGCCGGGAAGATGCAGCCCTCTCTGTGCTGGGCATGTGGCTGTATGCCATTGGCTTTACTTTGCAGATTTATCTGGATTTTTCCGGCTACAGCGACATGGCCATCGGTCTTGGACAGGTATTTGGCTTCCGCTTCCCGGAAAACTTCAACTACCCCTATATTTCCCGCAGTGTTACGGAATTCTGGCGCCGCTGGCACATGACCCTGGGCGGCTGGTTCCGGGATTATGTGTATATTCCCCTGGGCGGCAACCGTGTTTCCAAGGCGAAGCACCTGCGCAATATTTTTGTTGTGTGGGGTCTTACGGGCATTTGGCACGGCGCCGGCTGGAACTTCCTCATTTGGGGCCTGTGGTACGGCGTTCTGCTGGCCATTGAAAAGCTGTGGCTGCTGAAAAAGCTGGATAAGGCTCCCGCCGTGCTGCAGCACATCTATACACTGTTCACCGTGGTCATCGGGTTTGTGATCTTCAATGCAGCCGATATGTCCACCGCGCTGCTGGAGATCGGCGGCATGTTCGGCCTGCGCGGCCTGCCGCTCGTTACCGAAAGCGCCCTGTACACCCTGCAGAGCTTTGCGGTGCTGCTGGCGATGTCCATTATTGCCTCTACCCCTCTGTGCAAGCGCCTGGTGGAAAAGCTGGAAAAAACACCCGTGCCCGCTCTGCTGGAAGCCCCCGCCACCGCCCTGATTCTGGTGCTGTGCACCGCCTGGCTGGTGGATGGCTCCTTTAACCCCTTCCTGTACTTCCGCTTTTAAGAAAGGAGACCGACATGAAACGCTATCGCATCATTTCCACCATGCTGGTCTTCTGCCTGTTCATTGGCGGCTTTGGCCTGTGGACCCTGCTGAAGACCCCGGACGAGTTTTCTTTTTGGGAACGCCGCAAGCTGGAACAGCCGCCGAAACTCACCACGGAGACCCTGCTTTCCGGCCAGTTCTCTTCCGATGCAGAGGAATACCTCACCGATCAGTTCCCCCTGCGCAATGAATTCCGCCGGCTGAAAGCCCTGGCACAGCACTATCTGTTCCTGCAGAAAGATGCCGAGGGCTATTATATGGCCGAAAACATGATTTCCAAGCTGGATCCGGTGCTGGATGAGACTTCTGTGGCATATGCCGCCGGCAAGTTTACCCAGTTGTACCGGGATTACCTGCAGCCCCAGGGCAGCAAGGTGTTCTACTGCATTGTGCCGGATAAAAACATGTACCTGGCCGAGGGCAACGGCTACCCTGCCATGGATTACGAAGCCCTGTACGCACAGATGAACGAAGCCCTCCCTTTTATGGAAGAGATCCGCATCGACCATTTGCTGGGCGTTGAAAACTACTACGCCACCGATACCCACTGGCGGCAGGAAACCCTGACCGGTGTGGCCGATGCCATTACCGAAGTTCTGGGCACCGGGCCTTCTCCGGTATACAAAACCGAGACCGCCGGTGACTTTTTGGGCGTATATGCCGGGCAAAGCGCCCTGCCTCTGCCCGCCGAACCCCTGCACTACCTGACCAACGAAGAGCTGGAAGGCTGCACCGTGTACAACCACGAAACCGGCAAAACCACCGCTGTGCACGACCTGCCCGCTTTTGGCAACGTGGATCCCTACGATTTGTTCCTCTCCGGCGCTACCCCGCTGCTGACCATTACCAACCCGGCGGGCGACCCGGAAAAAGAACTGCTGGTCTTCCGTGATTCCTTCGGCAGTTCGCTGGTGCCGCTGCTGGTGCACGGCTATGGTACGGTAACGGTGATCGATACCCGTTACATTGCCCCGGCTATGCTGCCCCAGTTGGTGGATTTCCACGGGCAGGACACCCTGTTCCTGTACAGTACCCTGCTGCTGAACAGCAGTAAAAGCCTGCGATAAAAAAATTAAGCTGTGTGCTTCAAAAAAGGCACACAGCTTTTTGTTTCAGAACGTAAAAGTTTCGTCCACCTTTTCAAAGGTGGTGGATTCCAAAGGCAACTCCTTTGGGCGCTCATCTCAACGAGCGAAATTTCTTTTGCCGAAGAAACGCTCGAAAGGGGGTGAATTGAACAGCACGCTGCTGTTCAAGAGGCAAACCCACCCGCCGGAGGAGTTTCCCTTATAAACGCCAAATAAAAAAGCTGAGCATGAGTTCTTCACGCACAGCTTCTTTTTTATTTATCAGGCATTGGGCATTGCGGCCACTACATCCATCACCTTTTCGGCCATGGTCTGCAGGGCGCCTTCCTTAAAGGGAGAAGCCAGGCCGGCATCTTCGATCAGCTGTTCGAAGGGCTTGGTGCCGCCGGTCTTGGAGAAGTTGAGGTACTTCGCCAGGGCTGCATCGTAGTCCTCGCGGGCGGCCAGCATAAAGCCGATGGCCACGGTCTGGGCCAGGCAGTAATCGATGTAGTAGAAGGGGCTTTCGTAAATGTGCATCTGGTACTGCCAGCGGGTGCCTTCCTCCAGGTAAGGAATGCCTTCATAGCTGATGTACGGACGGTACTTCTTTTCCAGATTGCGGTAGACTTCCTTGCGCTGTTCGGGGGTCAGCTCCGGCTTTTCGTACACAATGTGCTGGAACTCGTCCACGATCACGCCGTAGGGAATGAAGCTCATGGCATCCAGCAGATGGCGGCGGCGGTATTTATCCGCATTTTCGCCAAAGAATTTTTCCATGTACTTCTCGCAGAAGAACTCCATGCCCATGGAATGACACTCGGCGGTTTCCATGCCGCCCACATCCAGTTCCATGCTGCCGTACTTAAATACAAAGTTCGCAGCCAAAGCATGGCCGAATTCATGGGTGATCACATCCACGTCGCCGCTGGAACCGTTGAAGTTGGCCAGAATAAACGGCTGCTCGTTTTTGGGGAAGCAGGTGCAGTAGCCGCCGCCAAACTTGCCATCGCGGGATTCCACGTCGAAGGCTTCGGCGTCGCGCATGCGCTGCATAAACTCACCGATTTCGGGGTGCATGGTGTTGTACATTTCCTGGGCGGCTTCAAACAGCTCGGGGGTGTGGTCGGTATCAAAAATCGGGCGGGGAGCCTCACCGGCAGCGTAAATGTCGTTGTCGTAGAACATCACCTGATCGATGCCAAGCTCGGCAGCCACTTTTTCTTTGGTGGCTTTTACGCAGGGCACCAGTGCCTGGGCAACGTTATCGCGGAAGCGCTTTACCATGTCTGCATCGTAATCCAGGCGGCCCATGCGGTAGTAGCCCAGCTCCACAAAGTTTTTGTAGCCCAGCTTATGGGCGATCTTGGTGCGCACCTGCACCAGGCGGTCATAAATATCATCCAGGGTATCGCTTACAGCTTCCAAACCCTTGCCGATGGCAATGGCAGCCAGGCGGCGGTCCTCTCGGTCGGTATCTTCCAAATGGCCGCGCAGTTTGGAAAGGGGCATTTTTTCGCCCTTGTACTCAAACACCAGCTGGCTCATAAAAGTGGAATACTCGGTGACAATGCTGTTTTCCAGCTGCGCATCCTCCACAATGCAGGGATCGAACGCCTTTTTGGAGATCTCGTACTTCTTAAAAATACGGGAACCCAGCTTTTCCTCTACCTCTGCACGGTACGGGGTGGTCAGCATGTAATCGGCAATCTTCACCATCAGGTTTTCAAACAGCGGGCCGGCCTCATCGTAGTAACCCATTTCCGCCAGGTAGAACTCGTCCTTGGTGTTCAGGGTAAAACGGCAGTTGGCCAAAGAAGCGGCCTGGCTGTACTCCAGCATAATGTCCATCATCATGGCATGGGCATCCACCACGTCCTGGGCACAGGCAGCATTTTGGAACTTCGCCTCCACCGCAGCAAAGGCCTCGGTGGCTTCTTCAATGGTATAGCGCTTATAGGGAATCTCGGATACTTTCAGCATACAACTCATCCTTTCTGTTTGCTTTCTTTTTCCGCCATCAGCCGCAAAAACAACTCGGAACGGCGGGAAATCTCGGTTGTTTCAAAACTTTTGCGCCGGGAAAAGAGCAGCAGGCCCAGCAGACACATGGCAGTCAAACCGCCAAGATACACCGGGTCGCCCGGCAGCATAAAGCTTTTATCCAGCACGCAGGCAATGCAGCCGGCCGCAAAGGCAACACCGGCAAAACCGGCCAGCATACCGGTTACCCGGGGATAGCGCTGTGAAAGATCATCGCTGCTTTCCCGGTTAAAAGGGGCTTTGGAAAGAGAAAGCGTAATGCAAGCCCAGGTGGTATACACCAGCGGCAGCAGCACAGCCAAAAACATCACCGTTACCCACCAGGCACGGGCTGCCGTTCCGTTCTGCACAAAACACATGGCAAACAGAACCCACTGCGCCACGCATGCCGGCAGACAGATTTTTTTGGAAAGCGCCACTTCCGCATCGGAGGCCGTATGAATGTAGTAGGGGCCTACATACACCGCTTTTTTGGCCGGCAGACCTTTTTTATCCGTTACGGTTTCCAGGTGGTAATCCTCCGCATATTTTTTAGAGACCACAAACGCACACCCTTTCTTCATTTTCTGCCCTTATTGTATCACATTTATTTAGCAAAATAAAGTACCAAGTGAGGCGTACAGAAAAAGCAAATTATGTTTACACAAATTTTACAAGCCATCCTATTGCCTATAAATTCTTACCATGTTAAAATTAAAACTACAACAAACCTTACAATTTTTCTTTACACATTTTAAAAAACGGAGGATTTTTCATGACTCGTCTGGATGGTTTGCTCTACTTTATCCGCAACCGTATCTGGGACCTGCAGCGCAGCAAAAAGACACTGTACACATTTATTGGCTCTGTGGCCGGTGTGCTGGCTGTACTGGCTCTCATCATCTTCGTTATTGTCCCCGCCATCAATTACAACCGTGCCGTAAGCTACGTGAACAACGGAAAATACGCCGAAGCCGCCCATCTCTTTAAAGACCTGGGCAACTACAGAGACAGCAAAGAATATGCCCGCATTTACACGCTGCTGGCTGCCGAACCCGGCGACCGCGTGTTCTATGGCAGCTATGAACAGGACAACAACCTGGAAAACGGTGCCGAAGAACTGGAATGG
>JAFYOA010000241.1 GCA_017547865.1 Clostridia bacterium | reverse complement strand
GTTACGGAGTGATCCTCCGTGAGCTGATAGATACGGCCGCCCGTGAGGAAATACAGGCGGGAATCGCCCACATGTGCCCACTGCGCTTTGGTATCTTCCACAGAAAGAGCCACCAGCGTACTCTTCATACGGCCGCCGGTCTCCCGCTGAATGTTCAGCACGGTCTCGTTTGCTTTGGCAACGGCACCGGGCAGCCAGTCCTGCTGTACAGGACTGGCCCGGTAAGCGTCCCATGCGGAACGCATTGCTTCAATTACGCCAACAGCTGCTTTGTCGCCATCCCGATGACCGCCGAGACCGTCGGCCACCACAAACAGCCCGCCGGAACCATCGGTCCAGCCTTCGGCACGGTCCTCGTTATAAGGCCGGCCGCCGCTGTTTGAATAGATGCATACATCGAATTTCATATCTTACACCAGTTCAACACGCAGTTCGTTGCTGCGGTCGCCCAGGTAGAAGCTATCACCTGCGTGCAGACGATAGGGCACACCGGGGGTCAGCTTCTGGCCGCCGGCCAGGAAGGTGCCATAGGTGGAACGCAGGTCGGTCAGCAGGAAGCAGTTGGTGGTGGGATCCCAGGCGATGGTGCAGTGACGGCCGCTGACGCCGGGAGTACCCTGCATGTAAGAGATCTGGCAGGAAGCGGCATCGCGGCCAATGGTGATGGGCTGGGTGCCGATCTGAGCATAACGGCCGCCGTGCTGGGCTGCCAGAGAACGAACAACAGGCTGCTGGGGCTGCTGCACAGGAGCGGCAACAGGGGCAGCGGCAGGCTGCTTCTTGCCCTTGCGGGAGAGCACCAGAACCAGGATGAGAACGATAACGAGAATGAGGACCAGAGCGGCTACGCCGATGATGATCCACAGCAGCATGTTATTGGCGCTGCCGAGCTGATAAGGAACACTGTGGAGATCCAGCATGGGGATCACTTCTTCAATGCTGACGGCATAGTACACACCGGTAATTTCGGTGCCGTTGGCATCCACCAAAATGAAGGTATTGATACCCACAACGTTGCCGTTGGTGTTCACCAGGGGGCCGCCGGAGTTACCGGCATGCACGGGGGCATCGGTCTGCAGCAGGTGACGGCCGGTACCGGATTCGGTAACCATACGGGAAACATGGCCGCCGGTAACGGTGGCGTCGCTGTTGCTGAAGAAGCTCAGGGCATCCACAGATTCAGCCACAGCAGGATAACCTACGGCATACACCGGGTCGCCCACCATGTTTTCGGGAATTTCGAGAGCAATGGCCTTACGCTTGTCGGTGGGCTTGTCGATCTGCAGCAGAGCAAAGTCCTTTTCTGCATTGTAGTCCACAACGTAGGCTTCTTCCATGTCATCTGCAGCATACACAACGTACAGAGAGCTTTCGCCGCTGCCGCCGCCGGTAAGCACAAAGTCTTCGATTACATGGTAGTTGGTGATCAGGTACTGGGGATCTTTACCGTCTTTACCAATAAAGAAACCGGTACCAAAGCTGGAGCCAAGATGCTGGCCCTGATAAACAATATCGGTGTAGATAACAGCAACGCTGTCAACAACATCCTTGTCGAAACCGCCGGAAGCAGAAACCGGCATAGCTGCAAACAGAGCGATAACAACCGCCAGCAGCAGGCAAATCATTCTTTTTTTCATGAGTAAGTCGCCTCTTCTCTTTTAATAGGTGCATCGAATAACCAATGCAGTATAGTTGTCCTGGTGAACCCGACCCTGCATCTGCACCTGGGTATCCATACGGGTGCAGGCCTCGGCAGCGCTGGGGGCCATCAGGCATTCCATCAGCTGGCCGGGGGTCAGCACGCCGCCAACGCCATCGGAGCAAAGCAGGAGCACATCGCCGTTCTGCAAAGGAAACGGCCGACGGATATAATCCACGTCTTCCAGTTCATCCATGCCCACAAACTGGCTCAGACGGCTGCCGTCCGGGTCTTCGTTGCAGGCGGTGGGATCCACACGGCCGCGGCGGATTTCTTCCAGGTACAAATTGTGCTTGTAGTTCTGCTCACGGTTCAGGCGATAAATGCCTTCGCCGCGCTGCAGATACAGGAAACTGTCGCCCACACAGGCAAAATAAAGCTGTTCACGGAAAATAAGACAGGCCACCATGGTGGTGCCGCCGGTACCGGCAAAGTCTGCAAACAGACGATTGTTGGTGCGCACCACAGCATCGTGCAGCTGCGCGGCCAGGTCACCTTCCCGGTCCATGGCGTTGAATTCCGCCACCATCAGCTGGGCCGCAGCTTCGCTGATCTGCTTTCCGTTCTGCATGCCGCCCATGCCGTCGGCCATAATGGCCAGCAGGCCCTGGGTCTTCATATCGTACACATCCAGTGCATTGGCAAAAGCAAAGGAATCTTCCTGGTAGGGACGGGTGCCCACCTGCTGCATATTGCCAACCTGGTAGCTGAGCAGCCGCACCAGCGGAGGCGCCGGCTGCCGGGGAGTCAGGATATGTTCCGATGCGGGCTGTTCTTTTTTAGATCGTGCCATTGGCGGTGTCCTCTTTCTGCAGGCCCTTCTCCCAGGTGAACTTACCAGTGCACAGCGGGATAAAGATCAGCACAGATTCACCGACCACGATCACATCGTATGCATTCAGGCGCACGGGCATATAAACCGGCTCATCGTTGACATAGATGTTGTTGGCATTGTTGCCCGGGATGAAGGTGTACTCGTTGCGCTTGGTATCGTAAGCCAGACGAGCATGCACATCCTTGGTCACGGTAAGATCTTCCTTGATACGGACATCCATCTTTTCGCCGCGGCCAATGGTATTGATCTTGCTGTACAGGCGATAGTCGGTGCCCTTGCTCTTGCCTTCCACGCACACCAGCCAGCCCACAACGGGGCCCATGTCGCTCTTTACATCCTGAACCTTAACGACAGGCATGGTCTTGTTGTCATCGGTGACCTTCTGAGAATCACCACCGGCCTGCCAGCCCAGCGGGGGCATGGTCACGCCGCCGGCATCCACAGCCACGGGCATGGTGGGAGCCACCACCGGATCGGGTGCAAAGCCGCCCTGGTAGGGAGCGGGGTTATAGCCCATCGGGGCCTGGGTAGCGCCTGCAGCGCCCACCGCCACGCCGCCCATGGGGGCCTGCGGCTGGTTGAAATCGACAAACTGCTGGCCGCCGTTGCAATAGGGACAAGACGCATACATATTGGTATCGTACATATGGCCGCGTCCGCATTCTTTGATAGCCATTGTGTTTCCTCCTGTTATTTAAAAAATATTGCAGTGCAATAAGGGGTACAAATTAACCGATAAACTTGCCTTTTTCCCACTGGCCGCTCTTGGAGGTACCATCGGCATAGTAGTAAATACCAAAGCCGGTACGCTCGCCTTCCACCCAGTCGCCAACATATTTATCGCCTTTTTTATCACCGGAATTCCAGGTGTAGGTGCCGGTGCCATGGCGCTTGCCGTCCACAAAGTCGCCTTCGTACACGTCGCCGCTCTTGGCGAACAGCATGGTGGCCTTACCGGTACGCTTGCCTTCCAGGAAGTCACCGTCGTACACGTTGCCGTTTTCGGCCCAGGTGTACACGCCCTTACCGTGACGCACATCGTTGGCCCAGAAGCCTTCGTAATGGTCACCGGCGGGGGTATCGAACACACCGTAACCGTGCTTCATGTCATTCAGATTTTCGCCGGCATATTTATAGCCTTCCTTGGTAATACGCACGCCGTAACCGGCCTTTACACCGTCCAGCATCATACCGGAATAACCGACGCCGTCGCTCAGTTCCACGATCCACTTTTCACCGAAGAGTTCTTCGCCGTTGCTGTAAATGAACTTACCGGCACCATCGATGGTGTTCTCGCGGAACTCACCCCAGAAGTTGCCGTCGCCCGCGGTGAGATGACCCATACCGGTCCACACACCGTCGATGGACATGCCTTCAAAATCTACGTCTTCGCCGTAATCTTCAGAGAACTCAGCGGTACCGCCGATCCAGAGCCAGTTGTCTGCTTCCTGGATTCCGCCCGTGGAATCGGTGTACACACCAAAACCGCTGGGATAGCCGGCAGCCACATAGCCTTCGTACTTGGTATTGGCAATGTTGAAATTGATCACGCCGTAGCCGTTGGCATCGTCTTCGTTCATTTCGCCGCTGTAGATCCAGCCGGGGCAGAACGGATCATTTTCCGTCCACTTGAAAGAACCGTAGCCATAGGCTTCGTTATTGATCATCATACCGGTGTAGTAGCAGGCCAGCTGACCCTCGTACTCACCGCCGGAGTAGGTGTATTCTTCCTTTTCGGCATGCGCCCAATCGGTCGAGGTCTTCGTCGTACCATCCAGGTAAGTAAAGGTACCGCTGCCGTAGGGATAACCACCGGCAAAGTTGCCTTCGTACTTACAGCCGTTGGCCCAGGTATACACAC
>JAFYOA010000240.1 GCA_017547865.1 Clostridia bacterium | reverse complement strand
GTGCTCTCCAAGCTGCCCGGCCTGGGCAAGCAGGTAGAAGATGTGGACATCGACGACCGCATTATGGACCGCATGTCTGCCATCATCCTTTCCATGACCCCCGCCGAACGTAGCAAACCTGACCTGATCAACGCCTCCCGCAAGCGCCGCATTGCCGCCGGCAGCGGTATGAAAGTGGAAGACGTCAACCGCCTCATCAAGCAGTATGAAATGATGCAGAAGATGATGAAGCAGATGAAGAATGGCGGCAAGGGCAAAAAAGGCAAACTGCGCCTGCCTGCCGGCATGAACAACCTGCTGGGCGGCAACGGCATGGGCGGCGGCCTGCCCTTCTAAACAAATTGGATATTGCCAACTTTACGGTTTGGTAAATATATAAAAATCATTTAATTTTTTTCATAATGGAGGAAAAACACCATGGTTAAAATCAGACTGCGCCGTATGGGCGCCAAGAAGGCTCCTTTCTATCGTATCGTTGTTGCCGATTCCCGCTATCCCCGTGATGGCCGTTTCATCGAAGAAATCGGTTACTACAACCCCATGGAAGAGCCCAGCGTTGTGAAGGTTGATCCCGAAAAGGCTCAGAAGTGGATCGCTGCCGGCGCTCAGCCCACCGATACCGTGAAGGCTCTGTTCAAGAAGCACGGTGTTCTCTAATTCGAGGACGTAAGGCATGAAAGAATTACTCGCATCCATTGCCCGCGGTCTCGTGGAGCATCCGGAAGCTGTCAGCGTGGCCGTGGACGAGCCTGCTGAAGATGGTTCCGTGGTGTACCACCTGCACGTGGCCGAAGATGACATGGGCCGCGTGATCGGCAAGCAGGGCCGCATTGCCAAGGCGATTCGCGTTGTTATGCGTGCTGCTGCTACCCGTGGGAACGAAAAAATTACGGTGGAGATCGACTGATCTTTGCCGCAGGTCTGTTGATGTAGATCTGAGCGGACGGTTTTGCCCGGCTTCTGGCCGCAAAGCCGTCCTTTTTCGGTTGTGGGCAAACTTGCCCCGGCCGCATATCCTGTTTGTGGAGGAGCACACTATGATCAAATAATATCTGGAAGCGGGCCGCATTGTGGCTACCCACGGCATTCGCGGTGAAGTGCGTGTGGAACCCTGGTGCGATTCCGCGGAATTTATTCGTCCGCTGCGCCGTTTTTACCGTGCCGATCACTCCCTGATGGAAGTGGAAAGCTCCCGTGTGCACAAGGGCATGCTCCTGGTGAAATTCAAGGGCGTGGAAACCGCTACCCAGGGCGACCTGCTGCGGGGCACTGTGCTGCTGCTGGACCGCGCTGATGTGCGCCTGCCCAAGGGCCGCTATTTTGTGCAGGATCTGCTGGGCCTTCGGGTGATTGATGCCGATACCGAGCGGGTATACGGCACCATCAACGATATCTTCCAGACCGCCGCCAACGATGTGTACAGTGTGCGGGATGAAAACGGTAAGGACCATCTGTTTCCGGCAGTGGATGCCATGCTGGTCTCCACCGATATTGAGGCCGGCACAGTGCTGGTGCGTCCGGTAAAGGGGATCTTCGACGATGAGGATTGATATCATCACCCTGTTTCCCGAAATGTGCGAGGCTTCTCTGGGTGACAGCATTTTGGGCCGCGCCCGGCGGCGGGGGCATTTGCAGATTTGCTGCCACCAGCTGCGTGACCACGCCTACGATCGCCACCAGTGTGTGGACGACCGACCTTTCGGCGGCGGCAAAGGCATGCTGCTGATGGCCGAGCCCATGGCGGATGCCATCGACAGCGTGATCGATGAGACCGGCAGCCGTCCGCATATCATTTATATGTCGCCCCAGGGGCAGGTGCTTACCCAGCAAAAGGCCCGGGAACTGGCGGAAAAAGACCATCTTCTGCTGCTGTGCGGCCATTACGAGGGCCTGGACGAGCGGATCATCGACACCTATGTGGACGAGCAGATCTCCTGCGGAGATTACGTGCTGACCGGCGGTGAGCTGCCGGCGATGATTTTGACCGACTGTGTGGCCCGTATGCTGCCCGGCGTGCTGGCAGAGGATGTCTGCTTTGAAGACGAGAGCCATTTTGACGGTCTGCTGGAATATCCCCAGTATACCCGCCCGGCGGTGTGGCGCGGCCAGGCTGTGCCGGAAGTGCTGCTTTCCGGCAACCATGGTAAAATTGCCGATTGGCGCCGGGTGCAGTCTTTGCAGCGTACCCAAAAAGCCCGCCCCGATATGTACGCCGAGGTGGAATTGACCAAAAAAGACCGCAAACTGCTGGCTGCTTTGGCTGCGGAAGAAGCTGCGGATGACACAAAATGACAAAAAACACACGGAAGACGTGTTATAGTGCCAAAAAAGTTTTCAACACCGTATGTATTCTGCACAAATCGCGGGTTTGCATTTTTGCCTTGCATGGGCAACGAAACGAAATTGCCCAAGAGCGGTTGACGGGATTTGGAAATGTGTTATAATAAACAAGCGAGTAAAAAAGCGCGTTTTCTGTTGTTATCCATCAAATTATTATGAATCACAGGAGAGTGAGTCTAATGTATTCTAAAGAAGTTCAGGTTCAGAATCAGGTTGGCCTCCACGCCCGTCCGGCTACCTTCTTCATTCAGAAGGCCAACGAATTCAAGTCTTCCATCTGGGTTGAAAAGGAAGAGCGCCGCGTAAACGCCAAGAGCCTTCTCGGTGTTCTGTCTCTGGGTATTGTCGGTGGTACCGATATCCGCATCATCGCCGATGGTTCCGATGAGCAGAACGCTGTTGACAGCCTGGTTGCTCTGGTGGAGTCCGGTTTTGCTGAATAATTCGGCAACGGATCGCAAACTATAAGAAAAAGCGCCGCAGCGGTGCCTTTGGGCATCGGTCATCGGCGCTTTCTTTCATTTTTGGGCACAGGAGGTGGAGAGATGGAAGAAACCGTAAACCGGCATAAACAGGAACTGCGGCGCCGCGCCATGCGTTTGCCGCTGCACCCCGGCGTATACATTATGCACAACGCCAAAGATGAGATTATTTACATCGGCAAGGCCAAGGCGCTGAAAAACCGGGTGAGCCAGTATTTTGGCAGCGAAAAAAACCACGATGAAAAAGTGCGCCGTATGGTGAGCAATGTGGAATGGTTCGAGTACATCCTCACCGACAGCGAATTTGAAGCGCTGATTCTGGAAAGCAGCCTCATCAAACAGCACCAGCCCAAATATAATATTCTTTTAAAAGACGATAAGGGCTATTCTTATATCCGCATTTCCAAAGGCCCCTGGCCCCGCATTTCTGCCGTGCTGCAAAAGGCAGAGGACGATGCGGAGTACATCGGCCCCTATCTCAGCGCCTGGTCCATTCGAGAAACCATCGACGAAGCCCGGAAGATTTTTGGCCTGCCCTCCTGCAACCGCAAGTTTCCCCAGGATTTCGGCAAAGGCCGACCCTGCCTGAATTATTTTATCAAGCAGTGCTGCGCCCCCTGCCGGGGTAAGGTGAGCGTGCAGGACTACCAGGATACGGTGCAGCAGGCACTGGAGTTCATTCGCGGCGGCAGTTCGCAATCGGTGAAAGTGCTGACCCAAAAGATGAACGAAGCGGCAGAAGACCTGGAATTTGAACTGGCGGCCCGCCTGCGGGACCGCATCACCGCCATCAATAAGTTGCGGGAGCGGCAGAAGGTGGTGGCCGGCAAGGTGCCGGAGCAGGATGTGATCGCCATGGCACTGGGACGGCAGCACGCCTGCTTCCAGGTGTTCCGTTACCAGGACGGCCGGTTGTTTGACCGGGAAACATTTTTTGTAAGTGACTGCGAAGACGGCCCCACGGCCCGTGCGCAGTTCGTTCTGCAGTATTATCAGCTGCGTGATCGTGTTCCGCCCATGGTGGTGCTGGATGAAGAACCGGCCGACCGGGAGCTGCTGGAGCGCTTTTTGAACGAAAAGCGGGGGAAGAGCGTAAAGTTGTTCGTGCCCCAGCGGGGTACCCAGCACCAGCTGGTGGAAATGTGCCGCACAAATGCGGCGGAACAGCTGGCACAGAGCATTGGTGCCACCGGGCGGGAAATGTCTGCCCTGGATGAACTGGCACGGCTGCTCGGCCTGGACTTTCCGCCGGTGTATATCGAGTCCTACGATATTTCCAATACGGCCGGCAGCGAAAATGTGGCGGGCATGGTGGTGTTTGAAAACGGCCGCCCGCTGAAAAGTGCCTACCGTAAATTTAAGATCAAAACCGTGACCGGCCAGGATGACTACGGCTCCATGCGGGAAGTGATTCGCCGACGGTTTGAAGAATATAAACAGTGCCACCGCCCCGATGGGGAAGAGGTGAACGATGGCTTCGGCCGTCTGCCGGATCTGATCCTGCTGGACGGCGGTGCCGGCCATGTGGCGGCAATTGCCCCCGTGCTGGAAGAAATGGGCATCGAAGTTCCGCTGTTTGGTATGGTGAAAGATGACAGCCACCGCACCCGCGCCGTGACCGGCGACGGCGGCGAGATCGCCATCAATTCCACCCGCCAGGCGTTTACGCTGGTCTCTTCCATACAGGATGAAGTCCACCGTTTTGCCATTGGTTACCACAAGCAGCGGCGTTCCAAAGCGGCGGTCTCCGGTACGCTGACGAAGATTCCAGGCATCGGTGAGACCCGAGCCAAAGCGCTGATGAAGCACTTCCGCACCATCACCGCCATTCGGGAGGCCTCTTTGGATGAACTGCGGCAGGCCCCCGGTATGACGGAACCGGCAGCCAAAGCGGTATTTGAATATTTTTTAAGTGAACAAGCGGATTGACAAGAAGTTCGTTTCGTGGGATAATTAATTGAATATGGCCGAAATTCGGCGAGCGGTTTCAAATCTGCACGCTGAAGGACTTCAAACGTCAATTGATTCCACATAATTCGAATTTTTTCGATGATATGAAAAGGAGAGAGACCATGCGTATTATTACCGGCAGTGCCCGCGGGGCACGGCTGCAGACTTTAGATGGAAACGATGTGCGCCCCACGCCGGAACGCGTGAAAGAAGCACTGTTCAGTATCCTGCAGTTCCGGCTGGAGGGCCGGCGCTTTCTGGATCTGTTTGCCGGTTCCGGTCAGATCGGCCTGGAGGCACTGAGCCGCGGCGCCGCAGAAGCGGTGTTTGTGGATGCATCCCGGGCTTCGTTGGAAATGGCAAAGAAAAACGCGGAGAACACCAAGCTGAAGGATCGTGCCGCTTTTGTTCTGGCGGAAGCCGAAGGCTACCTTCGCCGCATGCCCGGTCCCTTTGACCTGGCGTTCCTTGATCCGCCCTACAGCACCGGTGTGCTGCAGCGGGTTCTGCCCAAGGTGGCGGAACAGATGGCAGACGGCGGCACCATTGTGTGCGAACATCCTGCCGAAGAGGAACTGCCCCAAAATGCGGGCCGTTTTGAAAAGAAAAAAGAGTACCGGTACGGCAAAGTAATGTTGACCGTGTACGAAAAGGCGGAGGCGGAACTGTGATAGAAGCAAAAATGCAGCTGGCGGTTTGCCCCGGCAGTTTTGACCCCGTGACCAACGGCCACCTGGATATTATCGAGCGTGCCTCGAAGGTGTTCGATAAAGTGATCGTTGCCGTGGGTGTCAACCCTAAAAAAGTATCCAGCTTTACCGCAGACGAGCGGGTGGAAATGATCCGCAAGGTGTGCGGGCATCTTCCCAATGTGGAAGTGGATAAATGCGAGACCCTGCTGGTGGATTACGCCAAAAGCGTGGGTGCAACCGCTGTTGTGAAAGGCCTGCGGGCTCTTTCGGATTTCGACTACGAATTCCAGATGGCGCTGACCAACAAAAAGCTGAACCCGGATCTGGAAACGATCTTTATGGCCACCAGTGCCGAAAGCATGTTCCTCAGTTCCAGCATGGTGAAGCAGGTGGCCGGTTTCGGCGGAGATATTTCTCACTTTGTGCCGGCCTGCATTCTTGAAGAAATTGAAAACAGACTTAGCGGAGGGAATAAAAATGGATGAAGAAATTATGATGACAGAAGTGGAAGAAAACGGTAATGTCAGTGTCGAAGATATGATCGAAGAACTGTACATGATGCTGGACAAGGGCTGGAAGCTGCCTCTTTCCGGCGGCAAGACCGTGGTGGACGCCAACGAAGTGCGCCAGGTGCTGCAGGATATCCGCGACAGCCTGCCCCACGAACTGGACGAAGCCAAGGCCATTGTGACCGATCGTTCCAAGATTCTGGCCGCCGCCCGCCGCGACAGCGAATCTATCATTCGCAGCGCCGAAGAGCGTGCCCGCGCCATTGTGAACCAGGATGAACTGGTGCGCCAGGCACAGCTGAAAGCCCAGGAAATTATGACCCAGGCCCAGGCGAAGGTGCGTGAGATGAAGAAGGCTTCCAACGACTACGTGGATGACCTGATGAAGCGTACCGATGAGGCTCTTTCTGAGAATCTTGCAGAGCTGCGCAAGACCCGTCAGAGCATCAAAGCTGGTCAGAATAACCAGTGATTTAGGTTTATTTTTGTACAAAACATAGAATTTTATATGTGCCTTTTGGGTGCACCACAACATCTTGTGGTGCGCCTTCTTTTTTTGCCTGTATTTCCACAGCGGGCTGTGTTTTGGCACCGTTACAGAGGCGGTATACAATATTTGGTAGTTGCAATCCGGCCCTATTTCCCGTATAATAATTGTAAAAAGTGGCAAAGTGTGGGGAAACGGGGCAAAAAGTGCTTCAAAGTACCTGCCGGGTGCTGAAAAATCAAGAAAAGATTGAAAAAGGATAGTCTGCGGAAAGGAGGGACACGGCATGTTGATGGGTGAATATAACTATAGTTTGGATACCAAGGGCCGTGTGACCATTCCGCAGAAGTTCAGGGATGACCTTGGTGATCGTTTTTACATCACCAAAGGTCTGGATGGCTGCCTTTTTGTTCTCTCCGAACAGCAGTGGAATGGCTTTGTGGCCAAGCTTGGTGAGCTTCCGCTTTCCAAGGCCCGCAATCTGCAGCGTTTCTTCTTTGCCGGTGCCTGCGAGGCAGAACCGGACAAGCAGGGCCGCGTGCTCATTCCCCAGTCTCTGCGTGATTACGCCGGGCTGACCAAGGATGTGGCTGTGATCGGTGCCGCCGTGCGTGCTGAAATTTGGGACAGCGACCGTTGGGCCGAACACAATGCCTGCAATACCGCCGAAACCCTCGATTCCGCGATGGATCTGCTGGGTTTCTGATGGAGGGGGCAGCATGGAGTTCGTACATAAACCTGTACTTTTTGAAGAGACCATTGCTTCTTTGGCCATTCGGCCGGAGGGACTGTACATTGACGGCACGGCGGGCGGCGGCGGCCACTCCCGCGCTATTTTGGAACATCTGACCACCGGCCGCCTGCTTTCCATCGACCAGGACCCCGATGCCATTCGGGTGGTGACGGAGCGATTGGGTGGTTTTGCCGCTTCTGTGATTCGGCAGGGGAATTTCGCTAATATGGCTGCCATTGCCCGCGATTGCGGTATGGAAGCCGTGGACGGCGTGCTGATGGACATCGGTGTTTCCTCTTACCAGCTGGACAACCCCGAACGGGGCTTTTCTTACCACAACGATGCGCCGCTGGATATGCGCATGAGCCAGCAGGGCGAAAGTGCTGCCGACCTGGTGAACAACCTGAGCTGGCAGGAGCTGGCCCGCATCATTCGGGACTACGGCGAAGATAAAAACGCGGTGCGCATTGCCAAGGGCATTGTGGCTGCCCGTGAAGAGGAACCGATCCTCACCACCGGTCGCCTGGCAGATATCATCCGCAATTCCGTACCTGCTGCGGTGCGCCGTGCCGAAGGGCATCCCGCCCGCCGCACATTCCAGGCACTTCGCATTGCCGTTAACGGCGAATTGGACCGCCTGCAGGAAGGTCTGGAGGCTGCGTTCTCCATTCTGAAACCCGGCGGAAGACTGGCGGTCATTACTTTCCATTCCCTGGAAGACCGCATTGTAAAACAAAAAATGAACGAGTGGTGCCGCGGCTGCACCTGCCCGCCGGAATTCCCGGTGTGCGTGTGCGGCAACAAACCGAAGGGCACTCTCCTGTATAAAAAGGGACTGGCTCCCAGCGAAGAAGAAATCGCTGAAAACCCCCGTGCCCGCAGTTCCCGTCTGCGGGTGATTGAAAAAGCTGAAATCTGACCCCGGACGGGGCGTGAAAGGAAGTGTCGAAAATGGCC
>JAFYOA010000239.1 GCA_017547865.1 Clostridia bacterium | reverse complement strand
CCCTCTTTGGCGCCCATCCAATGGAAATCATCGTGTTTCACATAGGGACGAACGATGCGGCGATCCAGTTCCAAGGCAAGCCGCTCGCAGATTTGCGGGGTAACGGCATCCAGCCGGGGCTTCAAAAAGCTATAGATGGCAGCCAGCATGCAGCCGGTGTCACCGGCAAAGTGATCCACATACCGGTCATCCTGCCGGGCGGACGGGGGTAGCGGGCAGCCATGGGCAGTGCGGGGATAGAACTGGTTGTGTGCCGGCCCCACCCAGCTGGTCTCTTCGCAGGTCACCCAAATGCCGTTGATGATATCCTCAATGAAACGACCCTTGTTTTCAATGCACTCTGCAATGGCAAGAGAAAGCAAAGCGGCGCGGCGTTTGGATTCCATATTGGTGTAACGGTTGCGGTTGCCGTTGCGGTAACAATCCATATAACGGGTGGCGGTCAGCGCGGGCCAATCGTAATCCAGGTAGGATTCCACCATCTCCAAAAAGTATTCTTTTTGCTCCGGGTGCAGGTTCTCCCACACCTCGCGGTCGTCAATGCTGGGGAACAGCCGGCACTCTTCTTTGGGAATCATCAATTCTTTGGCTTTGCCGTAATACTGTTCAAACATAAAAGCAACTCCTTATTTTCAGCAGTTTTCCGCATTATGCCTGGGTAAACTTCATGGTCAGCGTACCGTTCTGCACCGGCTTGGCGGGGCGGTACACAGTGCGGTACACATTTTCGCCCCAATCCGGTGCAAAGTGGGTATCGTCTCCCACATACACCGCCTCGGTGGTCGGCACCCAATCTTCGCAAAAACTCACCAGCACATCGCGGCCGTCTTCCACAGGAACGCGCAGCACACCGTTTTCCCACACGGGCTTCTGTGCGGTCATCAGCACCAGTTCCACCGCCGTGGTGGGCTCTTTCAAATCCACGGCATCTTCCACCGTCAGCGAGCGGGCAACGCGATCGAAAACAAATTCACGGTGCCAGTGGTTCATGCCGCTTTCGGCGGGGTAAGCGTTTTCTATGTTCAGCCCGAATCGCACGGCATCGCCGGCGTTTTCGTAGGCTACATTGGTGGCTTTGTATTCCACGCCTTCGTTCTGCTGTACGCCGTTCACCGTAGGCAGGTTGTGGTGGCTGCAGGCGGTCTGGGGATGCTCAATGTACCGCAGTTTTCCAAAAGAGGTTGCGGTATAATCGCCGGCACCCATATCGATGATGGCCGGCTTGCCATCGGAATACAGCACAAAAGAGCCGATATCGTTATGGTTATGGTGTTCGCCGTTGGTGCCGCCCTTGGCAGAGAAGAAAAGACCGTTCTTTTCCCCTTCGGTCTCTCTTGCCATCACCATCTGAATTCCCGGGAACCAGCCATCTGCCTCATAAGGCGGAAGCACTTCCGGCTGGGCGGCGTAATCGGCATAGGTGAAGATCTCGCGCAGGCGATAGTAAGCGTGTTCGTGCATAGAACCCACGTGCAGGCCATCCAGGTAGGTTTTGGGCCGCATAGCCAGTGCCAGCTGCTGCAGCGCAGGGTTCTCCAGGTACTGGCCAATGGTCCAGGCGCACTGAATGGGCGTGATATTGCGGCCGTCGGCATCGGCAAACATGGTGAAACGGCGGGCATCGATGTGCATTTTGGAAATGAACGATGCAAACGCCCGCAGTTTTTCATCGCCGAACACATCGATCTTTCCGCCGGTCATGGCATGAATGATCTCGGCACAGGCGCACAGGGTGGTCAAGGTCTGCAAAGAGTAACGGGAACCCTCCTCACAGCCGCCGTCTGCCGGCAGGGTACGCATGTAGCGATCCACCAGGAACATGGCTTTATCGATGGCACGGGCGCGGATAAAGGCGTTGTCGTTGGTCAGTGCCGTTACCGCCAGGCAGCTGGAAACGCACCAGGGGAGCCAGTTGCTTACATGGGGATCTTTCAGGCTGCCCATCCAGCCGAAATCTTCGTGTTTAATGAAGGGCCAGATAATGCGGCGATGCAGTTCAAAATCGATCCGCTCGTAAATCATGGGAGATTCCTTATCCAGCCGGGGGCGGATAAAGGTGGCCAGGACTGCCATCATGCAGCCGGTATCACCGGCAAAGTGATCCACATAGGTCAGGTTACATTCGCCGTTCACGCCCTGGGGCAGGGGTACGCGCTTGGGGTCCAGGGGCGGGTAATGGCTGTTGTGGGCAGGCCCCACCCAGCTGGCTTCGTCCATAATCACCCAAAAGCCGTTGATGATATCATCGATGAACCGGCCTTTATTCTCCACACATTCCGCCAGCACCAGCTTCATCAGTGCAGAGCGGCGGGTGTATTCCATGTGGGTATAGCGGTTGCGGTCGCCGTTGCGGGCGTAATCCATATACCGCACAGCGGGAATGCTGGGCCAGCTGTAGTTCGAAAATTCCTCGCCCAATTTTACCAGCGTCTCTTTTTGGTCGGCGGGCATGCGGTCCCACACCTCACGGTCATCGATGGTGGGGAAAATATGACATTCTTCAAACGGAGCCAGCAGGTTTCTGGCTTTCCCGTAGTAGCGTTCAAACATAAAAACAATCCTTCCGAATATGCAGTTTTACCTGGCTCCATTCTAACATCCCGGCCGAATAAGGTCAACAGAAAAAGCCGCTTTTACTTTGAATTTGCAAAAATTACAACAAAAGAAAAACGGCAGCAATCTGCACTGCCGCCGTTTGTGATTTTTTCTTTTTTATCAGCTTTCCAGCTTTTCCCGGAAAACCTGTCCGATACCGGCGATCAGTTCCAAAATCACCGGAATGTACCCCGGGTCTTCTGCCGCCGGCACGGCCTGCACTTTCACTTCAAAACTCAGGTCACCGTCGTATCCGGTCTCTTTCAGCGCCGCCAAAAATTCTTTCCAGCGGAACTTCCCGGAAAAAGGCAGGAAATGCTGGTCGGAAACACCGTCGTTGTCGTGCATATGCAGGGCAGCAAGACGCTTGCCCACAGTGCGAATGTAGTTGGTTACGTTTTTATGCAGCAGGTTCAGGTGGCCGGTATCCAGGCACAGTGCGAAACAGTTCTTCCCCGCCATTTCGTTGAGGGTATCGATCATCCGCACGGCTTCGTTGGGATCACAGCAGGTGCCTTCGGTCACCGGGTTGCCGCCCACAAAAAGGTTCTCCACGCATACGGTCACGTTTGTCTCCTGCAGAACAGGAATGAGCGCGGAATACAGCGCAATGTTTTTCTCCCACACCATTTCTGCCGTCATTTCAGGTTCATCGTAGCTGCAGGAAATACCATGGATAATGAGATTTTTACAGCCCACAGCATCGCACAGGCGAATGCAGCCCTTGCAGATCTCCGCGGAATATTCTTCCACGCCCGGCACGCCCTTTACATGGGAGGGGAACGGCGCGTGCGCCTGCGTGATGACCAGACCGTTTCTTCGGATCTCCGCAAGATCTTTTTCGTAATAAGCCAGCACTTTTTCCGGGCTTTCCTCAAAAATACAGCCGGAAAATTTACCGGCCTGCACATTGGCGTCGCCCCAGTACAAGTTCCAGTCAATGGCTTCAAATCCGGCTTCGCGCAGCATACGGTAGCCCTTTTCGGGGCCGATATCCACCACCACACTGCCGCTCTGAATGGAAATCAACACAATTTTTCTCTCCTTTCAGTCTCAGCCCCGCAGCTGCTTTCGGAAGATTTCACCAATGCCGGCGATGGCCTTCAGGAACACGGGAATATACTCCGGATCCACACGGTTG
>JAFYOA010000238.1 GCA_017547865.1 Clostridia bacterium | reverse complement strand
TTGGCCACGGTGGAAATGTTTTCCATAAAAGCGGCGGGCAGGCCGGCGTTTTTCAGTTCATCGGCGGTGGTGCGTGCGGCGCGTTCGCTGCCGGCCAGCACCACGCAGGCATAGCGGCGTTCCAGCACGCTCTGCAGGTCTTCTGCCAGCAATTGGGTGCTGCCGCCCCAGGCAGAAAGCTGCCGGGCATCCATGTTCACCAGCGTTTTGATGGGAACAGGATAGGAACCGTGGACAAAGGTATCCAAAAATACGGTGGGGATCTCTTCCATGCGCTGGGTCACGCTCACCCAGTCTTCCGAAAAAGTATCGCACCCGCGGCAGAGAATACCCTCTTCCAGCAGGTCTTTGATGTCTTCGCTCCACTGCCAGCTGACCGAGCGGATGCGCTCTTTGCTTTTTTCCGGCTCGGAGAAGAACAGCAGGGTCTCTGCCGGGTTGAAATAATCGAACAGGGTGGCGAGTTCATCGTAAATAAAGCCAATGTATTTATCGAAAGAAGCAAGATGCAGGCCGTTGGCCAGTTTGTCGGCTTCGGCTTCCATCACGGCGCGGGCCTTGGCGGCGGTTTTTCCCCGCAGAGAGGCGGCGTGGGCCCGAATGTTTTTGGCCAGCAGCGCCTTGTTTTCCGAGAATACCTCCACCGAGGGGGTGATGGTGACAGAGGGCACGGGATCCGTGCGGCGCTGGCTTTCAATATCGTAGTAAGAAATGGTGTCGATCTCGTCGCCCCAGAATTCAATGCGCACCGGGGCCGGGGCGCTGGGGCTGTAGAAATCGATGATGCCGCCGCGCAGACTGAACTGGCCGGTGCCTTCGGTCTGTTCGGCGCGTTCGTAACCGCAGGCGGTCAGGGTGCGGACAATGTCTTCCTGCCGGATGACCTGCCCCTGTGCCAGAGTGAGCGTGCGGCGTTTCAGCTCGCTTTTGGGCAGGGTGAACTGAACCGCGGCATCGGCGCAGGCAATGACGCAGCCGCAGCTTTTATCCATGGCGCGGGAAAGCACCTGCAGGCGTTCCCGTTCGTATTCGTGGCTCACGCCGGTGGTGTCCCGGTAACTGAAGTCGCGCACGGGGTAGGTGAGGGCCGGCAGCCCCATGGCGGTCAGGTCGTCTTTCAGGCGCTGGGCTTCGCTTTCATCGGCGGCAATCACCAGCGCTGTTTTTTTCAGCTGTCCGCATAGGCTGTGGATGACGTTTGCTTTGTGCACAGAGGCAGTGCCGGTGACGGCAGCGGGCAGGGCGCCCAGCTGCACGGCGTTTTGCAGTTCTTTGTATTCACTTGTGCGTCCAATGGCATCCGTGAGGAATTTCATTTGATCACCTTGTTGTACAGGTTCATGGCTTCGTCGGTTTTGTCTTCCACGATCAGCTTCACGGCATCCACCGTGTTTTTGGCGGCGGCCTGCACGGCCTTTTGCTCATCCTCTGTAAAACGGGAGAGCACCCAATCGGCCAGGTCCCAGCGTTCGGGCTTGTCGCCCACGCCAATCTTTACCCGGGGGAACAGCTGGCTGCCGGAGAGAGCGATGATGTTCTTCATACCATTGTGGGTGCCGGCACTGCCTTTGCGGCGAATGCGCACCTGACCCGGCTCCAGCGAAATATCGTCGAACAGAATGACGGTTTTTTCCGGGGCTACTTTGTAGAAGGCCATAGCCTGGGTCACGGCTTCGCCGCTCAGGTTCATAAAGGTTTCCGGCTTCATCAGAAGCACCCGGTGGCCATTGATCATGCATTCGCCGGTCATGGCCTTAAAGCGCAGCCGGTCAATGCGGGTGTTGTGGGCAGCGGCCAGGGCGTCGATGGCGACAAAACCGGCGTTGTGGCGGGTGTTTTCGTATTTGGCGCCCGGGTTGCCCAGGCCCACCACGATGTATTCCACCGGCCCCTGCGGGGTGGGGGCGTTGTATTTCAGGTTGGCAAAAATATCCTTCAGCATGGCAGTCATCCTTTTTCTTTGTTTAAACGGTGAAATTCACCCAATTTAATATTATGACAGATTTGCCGCTGATTTGCAAGGAATATATGCAGATTCTGCCGGTGGACCGGCTGCCGTGACTGCACACCGAAAATAACCCGCGAAGATGAAGCCGCGGCCGGGTGCGGAAAGCTGGATTTGACCGCGTTTTTTCGAACAAGAACTATTTGTTCAAGAAAAGCGGGCGGAAGAACGGAAATTTGGGCAGTTTTTTGCCAAATGGACAAAATGCACAAAAAAACACGGGTTGCCATGGGGCAAAAGGGCATGGTTTCTATTGCAAACTTACAAAAAAATTAAAAATATTCTGCATTTCGGTATGGAAAAAATCTGCAACATCTGTTATAATACTATGGTGCTCAGAATAAGCAAATTCAAATTGCAAATTCCTGCGGGCAATCACCCGCAACAGAACCGTTCCGGCGGTTCAAAAAGAAGAAATGGAGGAATTTTTACTATGAGTCACAAGTATGTTTACCTGTTCTCTGAAGGCAATGCCGACATGCGCGAGCTGCTGGGCGGCAAGGGTGCCAACCTGGCCGAAATGACCCACATCGGTCTGCCTGTTCCTCAGGGTTTCACCATCACCACTGAGGCCTGCAACCAGTACTACGAAGATGGCGAAATGATCAACGATGATATCATGGCCCAGATCATGGAATACATCGTGAAGATGGAAGAAATCACCGGCAAGAAGTTCGGCGACAGCGAAAACCCGCTGCTGGTTTCCGTTCGTTCCGGCGCCCGTGCTTCCATGCCCGGCATGATGGATACCATCCTCAACCTCGGTCTGAACGAAGAAGTTGTTGAAGTTTTGGCCAAGAAGTCCGGCAACCCCCGCTGGGCTTACGACTGCTATCGTCGTTTCATCCAGATGTACTCCGACGTCGTTATGGAAGTCGGCAAGAAGTACTT
The DNA here is from genome assembly GCA_017547865.1 of Clostridia bacterium. The sequence continues at coordinate 15 of JAFYOA010000238.1, read as the reverse complement.
CGAGAAGCTCATCGA
>JAFYOA010000237.1 GCA_017547865.1 Clostridia bacterium | reverse complement strand
CGGCGTGGATTACCGCGAACGCAGCCAGCTTTGGCTTCAGTCGAATCTGGGCTATGTATTGCAGCAGCCGCATCTGTTCTCGGACACAATCCGAGACAATATTCGCTATGGCAACCTGAATGCAACCGATGAACAGATCGAAGAAGCGGCGCGCAGGGTCAATGCGGAAGAGTTTATTCTGGGCTTTGACAAGGGCTATGACACGGATGTGGGCGAGGGCGGCAACCGCCTTTCCACCGGTCAGAAACAGTTGATCTCCTTTGCACGCGCGCTGATTGCCGACCCTGCGATCTTTGTGCTGGATGAGGCGACCAGTTCCGTTGATACCGAAACTGAGATGAAAATCCAGCAGGCAATTCAGAAAACGCTCTCCGGGCGCACAAGCTTTATCATCGCGCACCGCCTGAGCACCGTCCGCACGGCGGACCGCATTCTGGTGATTCAGGGCGGCGAGGTCATCGAGGAAGGCAGCCATAAGGAGCTTCTGCGTCAAAAAGGATACTATTACAACCTGTACGCCAATCAGTTCAAGGAAGAACTGGAGCAGGCTGTGCTGGGCATAAGAAAGTAAAAAAACGGGCAGTGCTGTTGAAAAAACGGCGCTGCCTTTTTGTGCCCCGAAAGTGTAAGGTGCAGGGGAGTCTGCCTGTGAAACTACACACCGGAAAGTGTGTGCATAAATGTGAAACGGTGCTAGTGGATAAATAGGATATAAATGCATAAATATACGAAATATATACGAAATATATTTGCAATGAAATTGTGGATAAGTGGGCTGTGAAGCACATAATTTGCAAAAAATCATGCCCCGGAACACTGTTTCAGAGTAAGCATACGGTAAAAAGTTGAAGAAAATATGGCATAAGCGACCGGAGTCTGCAAAAATATCCGGAATATGACTGTATACCTGTGGATAACTTCATGAATACCACAACTCACAATTCGCACAGGTTGTGGATAAGTCGGATAAATCCTGTGATTTCAAGGGTTTTTCTGTGGATAACGTTGTTGATAATGTGGATAATTCCGGTGGAAAACTCTGTTTTGCATATACAGGCTTGTATATGAATAGTGAATGTTTACTTCACAAATCAAAACAGCGCACGTTTTTCCGTTGCGAAACGCAAATGTTTCTGGTATAATATATGATATTAGGTGACACAGCGAATTTTTTTGGAGGCGGAAAGCATGGGAAAAATTATAAATGTATTGGGTTTTGACTTTGGCGCATCCAGCGGCCGCGCAATGCTGGGCCGACTTGAAAACGGTAAAATCGAGCTGAATGAAGTGCATCGCTTTTCCAACGATCCGGTAATTTTGAACGGCCGATTCGTATGGGATGTACCGAGGCTGTTTTTCGAGATGAAGCAGGCTCTGGTAAAGATCGCCAATATGGGCGTGAAGCTGGATGCAATCGGCGTGGATACCTGGGGCGTTGATTTCGGCCTGATCGATAAAAACGGCAATCTCGTATCCCTGCCCGTACACTACCGCGACCACCATACCGACGGGATGATGGAAAAGGCATTTGAAATCCTCCCGAAGAAGGATATTTTCGAAAGAACCGGTCTTGCATTTTTGCAGTTCAATACGCTTTATCAGCTGCTGGCTCTGAAGAATGATCCGGCAATGCAGATTGCGGACAAGATGGCTCTGATGCCTGACCTTCTGATG
>JAFYOA010000236.1 GCA_017547865.1 Clostridia bacterium | reverse complement strand
GCATCGTCCCGCAGATCAGATTAACACCTTACGGGAAAGTCGTTGAGAAATATATTTCCCGTATTTCCGGTTTAGAGACATACGTCATTATGCCGAATCATATCCATATGATTATTGCAATTCGTGATTCGATGGAAAACGGGACGATGCAAGCATCGTCCCCTACAACGAATATTTCGCAGCAGGTGCGTATGTTTAAGGGCGCTGTAACTACAGAACTCGGCTTTTCCGTGTTCCAACGTTCGTTTTACGACCATATCATTCGTAACGATGCGGAATATAAACAGATTTGGCAGTACATAGAAAATAACCCTGCCAGCTGGGAGGAAGACCGCTTTTACAACGCCCCTGAAAAAAGCGTTGACACCCACCGGCATTCTCTGTTATAATAAAACAAATTTCGGCACAAGCCGAAAAGCTTTGCCAAGCAAAGCGGTTCCGCCAAGCGGAACGGCATCCCTTTCCATCTGTTTTATTTATTTCTGTCATGAAGGCAGTTCGCTTCACCATGGAGCGGACTGCTTGTTTTGTTTTCAGGAGGATTTGATCATGAAAAAGAATGCAATTGAAAAACTGGTGGCCGCGGCCATGTGCCTGGCACTGTGCATCGTTCTGCCCTTTTTAACCGGTAATATCCCGGAAATCGGCAGCATGCTGTGCCCCATGCATATTCCGGTGTTTTTGTGCGGCTTTATCTGCGGCTGGCCCTATGCGCTGGTGGTGGGCTTTGTGGCGCCGCTGCTGCGCGGCACGCTGTTCCCCGGCACCCCGCCCATGATCCCAGCGGTGGCGATGGCTTTTGAACTGGCTGCCTACGGCCTGGTGAGCGGCCTGCTGTATAAGCTGCTGCCCAAAAAGCCCCTGAACATCTATGTTTCTCTGCTGGCTGCCATGGTGGTGGGCCGTGTGGTGTGGGGCCTGGTGCGCTGCGCCATGCTGTTTATGGGCACCCTGCCTTTTGGCTGGCAGATGTTTGTGGCCAGCGCATTTTTTGAGGCGATCCCCGGCATCATCTGCCATATTTTGCTGATCCCCGTGCTGGTGTTGGCGCTGAAGCGTGCAAAACTGCTGTTTGTTGATTGATTTTGACCACAAAAAAGCGGCCGGACTTGAAAAAGCCGGCCGCTTTCTGTTATGATGTTACCAACGTGAAAAGATGGAGGAGTACCTATGATGAAAGAATGGCGGCGCGTGCTGCGGGGACACGGCGGGCGGTATGCGCTTTTGCAGCCCCGGGATGCGGTGAAGCTGACCTACCAAAGCACATTTGGCGGCGGGCATATGATCACCGATCTGGCGGCCTGCGCAAACTGGATTGAAAACGAAAAGCAGACCGCCCCCTTTGCGGCAGAAGCTTTTGAGGATATCGGCGGCGGACGGGTGCGCCTGCATTTGGGCTGCCCTGCGGTAAAGAACCTGCCTTCCCGGGTCACGGCGGCGGTGTTTGCGGCCTCTGCCCGGCACGGGGTGGGAACCGCACAAGATCTGGAAGAAAAGCTGGCTGTTCTGCGGGAAGAAACCGCAAACGGCGCCTTTGGCTTTTCTGTGGAAGAACTGGATGCCTACTTAAACGAATACAAAGCTGCCGGCTGCCCGGCGGTGCACCACAGCGATGCCTTCCGGGAAGCTTACGCCCCGGCCTACCGGGTGATCGATGCCCGGTATGTGCCCGTTTGGCCGCTGCTGGGTAAACTGGCAGAACTGGAAGATGAGAACGGCCGCTTCACCCTGACGCTGGACGGTATGGCCGCCAGCGGAAAAAGCACGGCGGCGCAACTGCTGCAGGAAGTGTTTGGCGGCAGCGTGGTGCATATGGATGACTTTTTCCTGCCTCCGGCCCTGCGCAGCCCGGCCCGGTTTGAAGAAGCCGGCGGCAATGTGCATTACGAGCGGTGCGAAGAAGAAGTGATGATGCCCCTGCGTGCCAAAACGCCTTTTACCTACCGCCTGTTCGATTGCTCCGTCATGGATTTCGGCGGATATTCTGATACGATCGATCCCAGCGTGAATGTGATCATCGAAGGTTCCTATAGTTTGCACCCCGCCTTTGGTGCCCTGCCCGGAGAAGCGGGCGAAAAGCGACACCCGGCAGATGTGGCAGCTTTTCTGCAGATTAGCCCCGAGACCCAGCGGGGGCGTATTCTTAAACGCAACGGGGAAGAAATGCTGAAAATGTTTGTGGAACGCTGGATCCCCCTGGAAAATCGCTACTTTGAAGCGAATCGGGAACGGCTGCGGGGACTTGTGCTGGACGTGGAATAAGTGCAATAGCCCTGTGCGTGTGGTTGCAAATTCCTTGCCCATGGGCTATAATAAAACTAGAAAATACTTTACGGAGGCCAATATGGCAACGAAAAAAATGGCACCCACCAACTGCGAGCAGTGCCGGCACTATGTGTACAATTACGAAGAAGACTACTACGAGTGCATGATCAATCTGGACGAGGACGAATACGCGCGGTTTTTGCAGGGAACCAACTACAGCTGCCCGTATTTTGATCTGGACGACGAATATAAGATCGTGCGCAAACAGGCGTAATTTATTTGCCGCAGGGGATTGCAAAACCCTGCGGCTTTGTTTATAATTAAGTTGTATGTACAACTTCCCGTTAAGGAGGAACCGAAAATGAAAAAAGCAAAGATTTATGCAGAGCGTTCGTTCGAGGTCAGCCAGATCGACGAGCGCCTGTACAGCTCTTTTTTGGAACATCTTGGCCGCGCCATTTACGGCGGCATTTATGAACCCGGTCACCCCATGGCCGATGAAAACGGCTTCCGCACCGATGTTCTGGAACAGATCCGCGCACTGGGGGTCTCTCATGTGCGTTACCCCGGCGGCAATTTCGTTTCCGGCTACGATTGGAAAGACGGCATTGGCCCCCGCGAAAACCGCCCCCGCCGGCTGGATCTCGCCTGGCATTCCATCGAAACGAACCAGTTCGGCATCGATGAGTTTGTAAAGTGGAGCAAGAAGAGCGGCACCGCCATTATGGGTGCTGTGAACATGGGCACCGGCACACCCAAGGACGCCGGCGAAATTCTGGAATACTGCAACTACCCCGGCGGCACCTATTGGTCCGACCTGCGTATTAAGAACGGCAGCCCCGATCCCCACAACATCAAGCTGTGGTGCATTGGCAACGAAATGGACGGCCCCTGGCAGATTTGCCACCTGGATGCGGACGACTATGGCAAAAAGGCCCGCGAGACCGCTAAAATTATGAAGTGGATCGACGATTCCATCGAACTGGTGGTTTGCGGCAGTGCCACTACCTCCATGCCCACCTATCCCGAATGGGACCGTAAGGTGCTGGAATACACCTACGACCACGTGGATTACCTCTCTCTGCACCGTTATTACGAAAACTACGGCAATGATTTCAACTTCCTGGCCTCTTTCCAGGATATGGACAACTTTATCAACACCATTGTGGGCACCGCAGACTATGTGAAGACCCTGAAGCGCGGCAAGAAAAACATTAACCTGAGCTTTGACGAGTGGAACGTGTGGTACCAGCAGAAGCAGGAAGACCACCCCTGGATGGAAGCTCCCTGCATTCTGGAAGACCACTATTCTCTGATGGATGCACTGGTGTTTGCCGGCATGGGCCTTACCTTGGTGAACCACAGCGACCGCGTGAAGATCGCCTGCCTTGCCCAGCTGGTCAATGTCATCGCGCCTATCTTTACAGAAAACGGCGGCCGCGTCATTCGCCAGAGCATCTATTACCCCTTTGCGCTGCTTTCCAAATTCGCCCGCGGCACGGCGCTCAAGCCCGTCACCGTGTGCGAACATAAGGAATCCTGCTACGGTGATACGCCCCTGCTGCACACCAGCGTGGTGTACAACGAAGAGGAAGAGCGTGTCAGCGTGTTCTGCCTGAACATCGACCAGGCGGAGGATATGCAGCTGGATCTGGATCTGCGTTCCTTCGGCAAGGTGGAAATGGCAGAGCGCATCGAGCTTTCCGGCGATGATCTTTCTGCGGTGAATACCTTTGATAACCCCAACGCCGTGCAGCCCAAGTACCTGCCGGTGGAAGGCGGCGCGGTGGAGAACCTTACCGTGCAGCTGCCCAAGGCTTCTTTCACGGTGTTCAACTTTAAGGTGGTTTAAACAATGACCGATATTTGCTGCGCTGTTTTTGATGCCGACGGAACTTTGCTTGATTCCATGCGGATGTGGGATAGCCTGGACGAAGAGTTTCTTACCCGCCGGGGCATTCCCTTTGATCCGGAGATCAGCCGGGAACTGCACGCCATGTATTTTGAGGAATGCCCGGAATATTTCCGGAGAAAATTTGGAATACAAGGCACCGACGAAGAAATTTTGAATGAATTTACGGAAATGGCTGCAGCACATTACAAAAACGATGTGGGCGAAAAGCCCGGTGCCAAAGCGCTGCTGCAGGCAATGCACGCGGCGGGCATTCGTATGTGTGTTGCCACCGCCAGCGGGAAAAACGCTGTGGAGTGCGCGCTGGAACGCCTGGGCCTGCTGCCGTACATTGAGTTTGTGATGACCTGCAGCGAAGCGGGTGTGGGAAAAGAAAAGCCCACGCTGTTCGACCTGTGCGCGGCCCGGCTGGGCGGCACCCGGCAGAACACCGTGGTGTTTGAAGATGCATTGTACGCCCTGCGCACCGCAGCACAGGCCGGCTACCGCACCGTGGCGGTGGACGAAGCTTCTGTTCCGGAAGCCGACAAACAGGAACTGAAACGCCTGGCCGGCCGGTATGTAACAAGGCTGGATGAACTCTTAAAATAAAAACGAAGCCTGCGAGTTTTTGGCTCGCAGGCGTTTGTTTTTTTATTTTTATTTTGCTTTTGCGGTAAAGCGCCGCAGCATAAGCGGTGCCAGTACCGTTGCCGCCAGCATAATGCCGCCGATGACCAAATAGGCCGCGGAAAAACCATAGCTGCCGGAGACCGCACCGGTAAGCACCGGGCCGATGGTCATGCCGATGCCGTACAGGGCCTGGAACAGACCCATGGCGGTGGACTGGTTCTCCTGGGGAATGTAGCGGACGATCATGGCCATCAATACGGAATTGACTGCCAGGGTGCTGGCGCCGGCAATGATCTGGGAAAGATAGAGGTACCACATGTTGTTGGCAAGGGCCACCAGCAGGCAGCAGGCCACGCACAGGGCAAAGCCAATGGTGACCGCCTGGGCGATGGAGAGCTTTTTCAGCACCTTTTTGCCGATAAAACCGGCGGCCGCCACCTGCACAATGGTGAAGAGCAGGGTGTTCAGGCCGATTTCAAAGGAAGAAGCGCCCAGCTCCTTCGCCACGGAAGAGGTGAAGGAAAACACCGTGCCCTGCAAAAACAGCTGCAGCAGCACCGCAAAAAAGGCAGAACGCAGCACCGCCGGGTGGGTCAGCGCCCGCATAACGTGCGAAAGCTGGAAGCCTTCTTTTTTAATGGGAATGGGCTTGAGCAGCGCGGCGCAGGCAATACCGGCCACACCGGTGAGAAAACTGCACAGCAGGGGGATTTTGTACCCCCATAGCGAAGCGGTGGTGAGCCCCAGCACAAAGGCCAGCAGCTTGCCGGCGCTGTTCAGGGCATTGGCGTTGGTCACGCCCTGCACGCTTTCATCTGCCTGGTAGTAGGCAGCGTACAAAATGGTAAACGCCAGCCAGGAGGAGGCGGCCACACCTGCCAGCACCCGGCAGATAAAAATGCTCACAAAATCGGTGGCGAACATCAGCCAGAAAGAAGAAGCCGTGGTGAACACCGTGCCCATCAGAATGGTCTTTTTGTAGCAGCCGGTGGTATCGGTGACAATGCCCAAAGGAATGCGCACCAGCATTTGGGTAAAGCCATAGGTGCCGGTGAGAATACCGATGATCTCCGCGGCAAAGCCCATACTTTGCAGATACGGGGTAAAATAAGGGGCGTGGCAGTATTCCGATGCCCAGAAGAAAATAATGGTCAGGCTTAAAAGCTGCCTGGAGCGCTTGATGTCCATGGTGTTCCTCTCCCAAAACTTGAATTACCTATGATTATACAGTATTTGAAGAGAGGTGTAAAGGCTGTGTTATGTAGCCGGGCACCTGCGCGGGGCAGGTGCTGCGGGTCACATCATGTTGTTCAAAAAGTTTTCAATGGCATCAATGCCCTTGTCGATCTCCTTGCCCAGGGCTTCCATCAGCCCTTCGCCGGAGAGGGTATCGTCGGTTACGTCGCCCAGCATCACGTAGAACACATAGGCGCCGTTGCGGTACACCCGGGAGGCTTCGATCTTTTCCCGGCTGCCCTCCCATGCGGTATCGTTCAGCAGGGCATCGCGGTGGGCATTCAGCTTGTCTTCCACTTCCTGCTCTTTGCCTTCCAGTGCCTTAATGATCACCAGCGTATCCGGTGCATCCTCGCCGCTGGAGGTATCGGCAATAAATTCGCTGTACAAATCGGTGGAAATGCCGAAGATTTCTTCCAGTTCCGTGGGGCTCAGCTTGCGGGTGGGGTAGTAGTGCTCGCCGTAGGTGTTTTTCACCT
>JAFYOA010000235.1 GCA_017547865.1 Clostridia bacterium | reverse complement strand
GAACATGACTTATGGGATGTTACCGCAAACGAAACTCTGAAAAGAGGTGCTGCCATGAACTCCGGGGCGGCCCAGGGCATACACCAGCTGGCCGTATACCATAGAGGGCTCGGCGTCGTTGATGTAAGCGGTGTTCACCGCGCAGAGAGAGGGCAGTGAAACGGCAGGAATGCCCCGCTGCAGATTTTCAATCAAAAATTCCGCGTTCTCCGGGTTGGCAGCGCGGAGTTTTTCTTTTTCTTCTTCGGAAGGTTCCCGGCGCAGCACAAAGCTTTTCAGCAGCTCGCCGGCAATATGGTCGGCATCGGCGCAGCTGCCGCCGTTGCCGCACAGCAGAATTTTACCGCCGTTTTTGGCGCATTCCATCAGCAGGGCAGAGGCAGCTTCAATGTCTTCTTTGCAGCCCAGCAGGGCGGGGTAGCGTGTATACAGTTCTGTCATAGTTAAATCCTCTTTATTCGCCGGTCATGGCCACAGCCAGTGCGGCGTGGTCACCCAGGCTTTCTTCCAGCGCGGCAGGTACAACTTTGCAAACTGCCCGGCTCAGTGCCAGTGTTTCTTTTTGAATAACGTCTTCCATGGCATCCCGCAGCAGCTTTTCGCTGCGCTGGAACACCGAACCGATGACGATGCACTCGGGGTTCAGAATATCGATGAGAATGGAAAGTCCCCGGCCCAGCATTTCGCCGCACAGGCGATACACTTCCTGGGCGGTGGGGTCGCCGGAATTGGCGGCATCCGCAATGCTTTTGGCGGTAATTTCCTCTGCTTTTGCGGGACCTTCGCAGTAGCCCACGGTGCAGCCCTGCTGCCATTGCTCCATAGCCAGAGTGCGGCCCAGCTGTGCCAGCCCGCCGCCGGAGCAGAAGCCTTCGAAGGAACCGGCCTTGCCATAGCCCACCGGCCCGATACCAGAAAGCCGGATGTGGCCTACTTCACCGGCCATGCCGTTGGTGCCGTCGTACAGCTTTCCGTTTAAAATAAGCCCGGCACCCAGGCCGGTGCCAAAGGTGAGAAACACCATGTTCTGTGTGCCCTGCCCGGCGCCGAATTTCCATTCCGCCAAAGCGCAGGCGTTGGCATCGTTGCAAAGATACGCGGGAACGCCGAAGCGGTCGGTCAGCAGATCCACAATGGGCACGTCATCCCAGCCGGGAAGATTGGGTGGAGAAAGGATGCGCCCGGTGCGGGAATCCAGCGGCCCGCCGCAGCTGATGCCGATGGCTTTCACCTGCGGAAGAACGTCTTCCCATTCGGCCACGCTTTGCAGCAGCCTACCCAGGGTTTCGTCTTTTGTTGTGGTTTCAAAGCGGGTCTTGCGCAGAATTTCGCCCTGCGCATTGCCCAAAACAACGGCGCATTTTGTGCCGCCTATATCCAAACCGATGTACATAAAAACACCTGCCTGTGTTCGTTTCTGTTATCGTCATTCTACCATGTGCCGCTCTGCTTTGCAACTGTAAAAAAATATAAGTGTTCGCTGTTCTTTTCCTGTACTTTGTGTTATAATAAAATGGATTATCGTGGAAGAGTGTACATTTTTTCAGAAAAGGAGCGGCTGCGTTGATCATTTTGGGCATAGACCCCGGCTACGCCATTGTGGGGTACGGCATTATTCAGGCGGTAAACGGCAAATACGCACCCGTGGAATACGGCGCCATCACCACCCAGGCGGGAGAAGAATTCAACCACCGACTGGAAGTGATTTACGACTGCGTGACCACTCTGCTGAAAAAATATCCCATCGACGCGGTATCGCTGGAAAAACTGTTTTTCTATAATAACAAGACCACGGTCATCGGTGTGGCAGAAGCCCGCGGGGTCATTCTGCTGGCAGCCGAACAGGCCGGGGTAAAAGTATACGAATACACCCCCAACGAAGTGAAAATAGCGGTAACGGGCTATGGCCGGGCACTGAAGCCCCAGGTGATGGAAATGACCCGCCGCCTGCTGAAACTGCCGGCTGTGCCCAAGCCGGACGATACCGCAGACGCGCTGGCAATGGCCATCTGCCATGGGCAGGCCACGGGTTCTACCCTGCGGCGGGCTATGCTGCAGCAAACAGGCAAATAAGGAGGACGCACCATGTTTTACAGCTTAACAGGAAAACTTATCTATATGGAATCGGGAATGATCGCCGTGGAATGCGGCGGTGTGGCCTTTAAGTGCCTGACCTCTATGACCACCCAGAAAGATATGCCCGCCATTGGCGCCAACGTAACGGTGTTTACCCACATGAATGTGCGGGAGGATGCCCTGGATCTCTTCGGATTTTCCACCAAGGCGGAGATGGAATGCTTTAAAATGCTGACATCTGTGAGCGGCGTGGGTCCCAAGGTGGGGTTGGCCATTCTCTCTGAAATGAACGCGGAGCGGGTGGCTCTGTGTGTGGCCGGCGGCGACAGCAAAAGCTTTACCCGTGCCAACGGCGTGGGCCCCAAGCTGGCCCAGCGCATTGTGCTGGAACTGCGCGACAAGGTGAAGGCACTGACCGTGCCCGGCACCAAGGCAAGCAGCGAAGGTCTGGCTGCCGGTGTTATTTCCGCCTCCCGCAATGCGGCCGAAGCGGTTACCGCCCTTTCCGTGCTGGGGTATAACCCCTCCGAAGCCGCGGAAGTGGTGGCAAAGTTCGACAGCACCCTGCCGGTGGAAGAACTGATCCGGCTTTCTCTGCGGGCCATGGCTTCCAAGTTCTAAAAAATCTGCGTACAGCGTTTATGGATGGAGGTAATACGATATGAGCGACAAACGATTGCTGAACATTCTTTCACGGGAATACCCCACCATCAGCAAAGCGGCGGCAGAGATCATCAATCTCAACGCTCAGCTTTCTCTTCCCAAGGGAACGGAGTATTTCTTCAGCGATATTCACGGTGAGTACCGTGCCTTTGAGCACCTGGTCAATTCTGCTTCCGGTGTGATTCGCAACAAGATCGATATGCTGTTTGAAAATACGGTATCGGAAGAGAACCGAAGCTTTTTGGCGGATCTGATCTACTACCCGGAAAAGCACCTGAAGCGTGTAAAAGAAAATGGCACCAACTACGATGAATGGGTGAAGGTGATGATCTACCACTTGTTGGAGATGATCAAGATCACCGCCGAAAAATTCACCCGCGAACATATGCTGGACAACGCCCCGGAGGATTACCGGGATATCATCAACGAGCTGCTGCATTTTCAGTACGATAACAACACCCGCTACTATGCCCAGACCATCCGTTCCGTGCTGGAGACCGGCATGGCGGATGAGCTGATCTGCGGTATGTGCCGGATGATCAAGAATAACTCGGTGAACATGCTCCATATCATCGGCGATCTGTTCGACCGCGGCCCTCACCCGGACCGTGTGCTCAACGATCTGATGACCTTCCGCGAAGTGGATATTCAGTGGGGCAACCACGATGTAAAGTGGATCGGCGCCGCCTGCGGCAGCCGTGTGTGCGTGGCAGAAGTGGTGAGCACCGCCATTAAATACAACAACTTCGACCTGCTGGAAGACGCCTACGGCATCAACCTGCGGCCGCTTTCCGCCTTTGCGGAGACGGTGTACGGCGATGACCCCTGCACCTGCTTTAAACCCCACCTGCTGGATGCCAACGTATACGACGTGGTGGATGTGAACCTGGCAGCCAAAATGCACAAGGCGCTGTCCATCATTCGCTTTAAGCTGGAAGGCCAGCTGTACGAACGTCACCCGGAATACAACATGATGGACCGTGTGCTGCTGAAAGCGGTGAACTTTGAAGATTTTACCGTGGAAGTAGAGGGCAAACGCTACCCCCTGCGGGATACGAACTTCCCCACGGTGGACCCGGCCGACCCGCTGCGCCTGACCCAGGAGGAAGAAGAACTGATGCGCGTGCTGCGTGCTTCTTTCCGCCACAGCGAGCGGCTGCATAAACATATCCGCTACATTTATGCCAAGGGCAGCATGTATAAAAAAATCAACGGCAACCTGCTGTACCACGGCTGCGTGCCCATGACCGCCGACGGCGAGTTCGCTTCCTTTAATTACGAAGGAAAAGAGTACAAGGGCCGCGAGGGCATGGATATGATCAATGTCATCATCAAGGATGCCCTGTTCAATATCAAGAACCCCGAGCTCAGCTGCGCCGAGCGTGACTTCATCTGGTACCTGTGGTGCGGCCCCAATTCGCCGCTGTTCGGCAAAAGCAAAATGGCCACCTTCGAGGCGGCGTTCATCGAAGATCCCGCCACCCGCAAGGAAATTATGAACCCCTATTATTCTCTGGTGGATGACGAAGAGGTCTGCTTCAAGATCCTGCGGGAATTCGGAATGGATCCGGCCACCTCTCACATTGTGAACGGCCATGTGCCGGTAAAGGTGGGCGAAAACCCGGTGAAGGCCAACGGCCGCCTGTTTGTTATTGATGGTGGCATCTCCAAAGCCTACCAGTCCAAAACCGGCATCGGCGGCTATACGCTCATTTACAATTCGCATCACCTGGCCCTGGCGGAGCACAAGCCCTTCAGCGAGGAAATGGAAGACAGTTCCCCCACGGTGCGTATTGTGCACAATCTGCCCCGGCGCATGCTGGTGGGCGATACCGACAAGGGCGCGGAAATGCGGGAACTGATGGAAGCCCTGCAGGAACTGGTGCAGCAGTACCGCACCGGCGCCATGAAAGAACGCTATGACTGATCGTCTCCGGGAGGGAGAGAGCCATGCCTTTTGAAAACGTAAACGAATTTGATTTTGAGAACCGCATCATGGCCCCGGAATATGCGCCGGAGACCGACAGTGATGTGGAAAATCCCCTGCGCCCCAAATCGCTGGAGGATTATATCGGCCAGGAAAAGGCCAAGGAAAACCTGGCGGTGTTTATCGAAGCCGCCCGCCAGCGCAAGGAATCGCTGGACCACGTGCTGCTGTATGGCCCGCCCGGCCTGGGCAAAACCACCCTGGCCGGCATCATTGCCAACGAGCTGGGCGTGAACCTGCGCATTACCAGCGGCCCGGCCATTGAAAAGCCCGGCGACCTGGCGGCGCTGCTCACCAACCTGAACCCCGGCGATGTGCTGTTCATCGACGAAATCCACCGTCTGGCCCGCTCCGTGGAGGAAATCCTCTACCCGGCCATGGAAGACTTCGCCCTGGATATCATCACCGGCAAGGGGCAGATGGCGGCTTCTTACCATTTGCCGCTGCCCAAGTTCACCCTGGTGGGTGCCACCACCCGTGCCGGTCAGCTCACCGCTCCTCTGCGCGACCGCTTTGGTGTGGTGCTGCGCCTGGAAATGTACAGCCCCCAGGAGCTGGCGAAGATCGTAACCCGCAGCGCCGGTATTCTCGGTATTCCCATCGAGGCCGACGGTGCTCTGGAACTGGCCTCCCGTTCCCGCGGAACGCCCCGAATTGCCAACCGCATGCTGAAGCGTGTGCGTGACTTTGCCCAGGTGATGAGCGACGGTGTGATCACCTATGCCACCGCGAAGATTGCTTTGGACCGGCTGGAAGTGGATGAGATCGGTCTGGATGCCAACGACCGGCGTATTCTTTCCACCATGATCAAATACTACAACGGCGGCCCGGTGGGCCTGGATACCCTGGCGGCAGCCGTGGGCGAAGAAGCCGTGACCATTGAAGACGTATACGAACCGTATCTGATGCAGATCGGCTTTTTGAGCCGTACGCCCCGGGGCCGTTGTGCCACCCGGGCGGCCTACCTGCACCTGGGGCTGACCCCGCCCGGCGAGACTCCTGCGGAAGACGCCCAGACCCGGTTGTTTTAAGATAGAAACAGGAAAGGAACCTGATTATGAAAGCTGCGCAGTGGCGCGATTACGAACTGATCGATACCTCCGACGGTGAACGCCTGGAACGCTGGGGCGATATTATTCTCATTCGCCCGGATCCGGAGGTCATTTGGAAAACCGAAAAGAAAAATCCCCTG
>JAFYOA010000234.1 GCA_017547865.1 Clostridia bacterium | reverse complement strand
CCTCGGCCAGCACTTCACGCACAGGCTGCTGCAGAGCGGGGCCTTCGCCGGTGGCGCCGCCAATGTACAGGCCGTTGGCGCCCTGTTCCAGCAGGAAATCCACCAGCTTGTGCAACACAGGCACGTTAATCTGTTCGTCTTCGGTCAACGGCGTAATCAGCGCCGGAATAATGCCTTCAAATTTCATAAGAATCTCTCCTTACCTATGTTCATGCCAAAAAATCCATGGTTTTTTCTGCCATTTCGTCCACCAAAACGGTCTCGAAACCAAACATCTGGGTGTGCAGCTTGCCACCGAACTTATCCTTCCAAACGGCGGGGATGGCTTTTTCGCCCAAGATCATGCCCAGCACAGAGCCTGCCGTGGCACCGTTGCAGTCGGTATCAAAGCCCTGTTCCACCGCCATGCAGATGGTCTTGCCGTAGTCACCTTCGCCGTAGAGAAGCACAGCAGCGACGATCTCTGCATTGGAAATGGTATGGCACCAATCGTGGCGGTTGTAATCGTCCCAGCGGGTATGCAGATCTGCAAAGAAATTCTCTGCGGTCACACCGTTGTGGTAAGCATCCATAACCTTCTCAATCGCCTCGTACAGGCGGGATTTTTCCGGAATATACGAAAGACCGATGCGGATGCTTTCTTCGATGCCGGCACCGGCGGCAGCGCCTGCCAGCATGGCGGCCACCCACATTTCGCCGTAAATGCCGTTCTTTACATGAGAGATCGAAGCATCACGCCAGGCCATATCGGCGGCGGTCTTCGGGTCGGCGGGGTTCACCCAGCCAAAGAAGTCACCGCGAATCTGCGCACCGATCCATTCACGGTACGGGTTCTTGTACACAGCCGATTCCGGAGGAAGGTAGCCGTTCACAAAATTGCGGTAGGCCACCCGCTCGGCGGTACAATAAGCATTCTTCGGCTGGCAATCGATCCAGGTGTTCATCATATCGTCCGGTGTAAAATTCCGGCCGTAATCCGCCAGCAATTTATAGGCGATCACAATGTAATTGGTATCATCGTCCGGGGGCATGCCGTCCATCACGCCGTCTTCGTAGGCGCGCCGCACAATGGGGAACTCAAACCGCTCCACCCCGGGCTTTTTCACATCGCTTTGGGTAATGTAGCGGTGCATGGGGAAGTTATCCGTAAGCTGCAGGAAAGGCGTCAGTTCGCCGGTTTTCATGCCCTCCACCGGTTTACCCAGCAGGCAGCCGCAAATACGGCCGTACCAGGCACCGCGAATGCGATCCAGCAGCACTGCGCGTTCCGGCACCTGCAGGTTGTAGGTTTTGCCATCGGTGCAAGCAAAAATCTCCTCCAGCGTCGAGGGTTCTTCGTAAGGATAATCGGCCTTCACCGGCGTTTCCTCCACGATTTTATACACCACATCGGCGGCCTCTGCTTTGCGGGGGCCGTCCGGCATAGCGCTCACCGCGTTGAACAGCGCTTCGTAAGCGGTCACATCCTTGCCTTCTTCCATGCACTGGCGGTATTCCACTTCCAGGTCTTTGCTGTAATCTTCCCAAGTATGCCATTTGGCATAGGTCGGTTCCGCTCGCTTCATAGCAAAATTCTCCTCACGTTTATGCTTTCAGCAGCACCACACTGCGGGCAGGCAGGGGCAGTGTGCCGTTTTTAGCCACCTTGCCAATGCACTCCATGGTGTGGTCTTCGTCCAGCAGCCACACTTCGTATTCTTCTGCACCGCCGGTCAGTTCCAGCGTTACGTTCCGCAGGGCAGTGTCGGCATCGTCATCGGTGTAGGTGCTCAGCATCACCGCCGTGGCATCGCCGTTTGCGGCAGCAACGGCATACAGGCCCTCACCCTCTGCGGTGCAGGCAGCGGCTTTTTCCAGTTTGTACAGGGTGCTGAACATTTTAAACGGGTAGTACGCCTTGCGCGGGCGCAGGGTATACAGGTCAAACATTCCGTTGAAAACCGTGTTCACACGGGCATCGTAGTACATCAGCATATCCAGGCCAGCATTCTGCATTTCCAGCATGCAGGAAGCCGTGAAAGCTGCGCCCTTCATGCTGCTGATCATCTCAATGCTGTAAACGAATTCCTTATCCCAGCCCTTAACGTAGTTCCACTCGTTGCAGATGCTTTCGGTCTCGGTGTAGCCGGCGGCATCCAGCTTTGCACGCACGATTTTGGCGCGATTGGTCATGTCGGCCGGTTCGGTGCAGTAAATGTGCCAGGAGAAGAAATCCATAGGCACCCGCTCGCCCTCGGTCATGGCGGCAAGGAAGCGATCCAGCCACTCGCCGGTGTTAAAAGCCAGCGCAGGACCGCCGATCTTCAAATGGGGGAAGCGTTTTTTCAGGTGCAGGGCTGCCACACGGAACAGTTTAAAGAATTCATCTGCCGTGCCGCCCCAGCAGCGCTTGTTTGTGGCATCGTCCCGGTCAAGATCCGGCTCGTTCCAAATTTCCCAATAGGGCATATCCCAGTAAAAACCATCGGCCCAACCCTCGGTGTAGTGGGCAATGATGTGCTCGCAGATCTGCGCCCATTTGTTAAAATCCTTGGGCACCAGGGTACCGTATTTCTTTTTGGCGTGCTCAATCTTATGGCCCAGGCGGTAGAACACCTTGGCGCCGGCTTTCATGATCGTTTCATTGTACTCATCGGTCAGCACAAAATCGTAAGAAGCCGGGTCGTTCACATCGGCATCAAAGTCCGGGAAGATCGCGAGAATATCCACGGTGTGTTCCCCGCCGTACTCGGCACAGAAAGAGGCATCGTGGTTGCGGGCATAAGGAATGCCGGCATCCAGCCAGGCGGCAAAGTTATCGCAATTCTGGTCATTGCTGGGCTTGGCAGGGCCGTTGTTCACTGCATGCATGGGGCGAACCGGCCCGATGTTCCTGGAAAAGTCAGCGGTAATCTTCATGGAATCAATCCCTTTCGTTCGTCTGGTTGTAAGTGGGGAACAGTTCGCGCCACACATCGGTGTGGGCTTCGCAATCCAGATAATGGGCAAAGTTAGCGTTGTCACGTTCGGTGGAATCTTCCTTGCAGGTATTGCGCAGCACGCGCAGATAGTTCTGCGTTACGCTCACGCAGAAATCATGCCAGCCCTGTTTCCAGCTGCCATCCTGCAGAGAAGCGTTGCGAGCCTCAAATTTCGCCATAATCTCGGCGGCATCGTCGCCCTTGGCCAAAAATGCAACGTTATCCTGGGTGCGCAGGGGGGTAAATTCCACCTTGTTGGCCACGGCATCGTACTGAACAGCAAGGCAGGTGTTCCAGGCGTTGCTTTCTTTGCCTTCTTCAAAATGGAAGTTGCCCTGGCCGTACAGAATATGGCAGCCCTCAAATTCTTCGTAGCAGCCAATGCAGTGGCTGTGCTGGCACAGCACCAGGTCGGCACCGTGTCTGCTCATGGCGCGGCACAGCTTGCGCAGACGGGGAGACGGATAGCCGCAGTGCTCTTTGCCGCCGTGGTAAATCACCACCACGCGGTCGTACTTTTCTTTGGCAGCCTTAATATCGTCCATGGTGTCGTAATCATCGTAGGGGCGGGAACCCATGCGGTCTTCCAGTGCGTAGGAATACTCATGCTCGCACACAGCGATGACACACATGGTAAAGCCGTCCTTTTCCACAATGTAATTCTTGCGGGAATCTTCCAGATCATTGCCGAAGCCGGTCCAATCCAGTCCGGCGGCTTCCAGCGTTTTCAGCGTATCCAAAGCGCCCTCTTTGCCGAAGTCAAACACATGGTTGTTGCTCAGGCCGCAGCAATGCACGCCCAGTTCCTTCAGCACCTCGGCAGTGGCGGCGGGAGCCTGAAGGTTGGGGCCAAACTTGGGAATACGATTTTCGCTTTCAGTCAGGGCGCATTCCAGGTTCACAAAGTTAAAGTCGTTCCCTTCAAACAGCGGCATGGTATCGCTGAACAGCTTTTTGGTCTCTTTGGCAGCAAACCACGGGGTAGACCATTTGGTGGTGGGGCAAACGTCACCTAAAAATAAACATTTCATTGTTGTATCCTCCTTGCGGAAAAGCCTCTTCCCTTTCCGCTGTCAAATTTTGAATGGAATTGCTGTATAGGCTGTGCGCATCAGGCGTGGCGGCCTTTTTTGCGCAGAAGATCCAAAATTACATCGGGGTAATTGCAGGTGATGAGGGTGGCACCGTTTTCGATGGCACGATCCACGCCTTCTTCGGTTTTTACGCCGGCACCGGCCCAGGGTTCCACACCCAGTGCGGCCATGCGGGCAAATTCTTCTTTTTCTGCCATGTTAATATCGCTGAACAGCGTAGCAAACATGCAGCAGCAGTAGGCGTATTCACGGGGCGCAACGGTGAGCTTGCCCATGTTGTTGGCGGGATAATACACGTGCTGGCGGTACTTTTTGCCGTACTTTTTGTAAATGTACTCGTGCAGTTTGCCGTTGAACGTATTGATGACCACGCGATCTGTAAAGCCGTAATCATCCACAATTTTCAGCACACGGTCGCACACATCAAAAGAGGTTTCTTCCCAGCCGGGGGTGGGGTATTCTTTCAGTTCAATGTCCAGGGTCATGGTGGGGTGGTCTTTCACCAGTTCCATCAGTTCCACAAGCGTGGGCACCTGCACACCCCTAAACTCCTCGCCTTTATAAGAACCCGCATCCAGAGCGCGCAGCTCAGCCAGGGTCTTTTCGCACACCTTGCCGGTGCCGTTGGTGGTGCGGTCCACGGTGGCATCGTGAATCAGCACCAGTTCGCCGTCCAAAGTCACCCGCACATCGGTCTCAATCTGATCCACACCCAGTTCCATGGCGGCTTTAAAGGCGGGCATGGTGTTTTCCGGGTATTTTTCGCACCAGCCGCGGTGGGCGGCCACATAAATATTTTCGTTGCTTTCCGTCCAGTAGTTCATGGTTTTTCCTCCGCAAAATCAATTCAGAATATCCGTCATTTCCAGCGCAGCATTCATGGTGTTCAGGGTAATCACGCCGGTATCGGCGGTGCTCACTTCAAAGGCCGCCCCGTCTTTTTGGCAGAAAAACGTATAGGAAACACCCACGTTGCCCTGCCCCAGCATATCGTCGTACATTTTCCGCAGAAAATGCTCCGCGGTTCCTTCCCCGCTGATGCGCCGGGCGCCGTCATCCGGGTCATCTTCATATTCCAGCTCGAAGATCTTCACCCCGGCAGCCAGCAGGTCGCGCACCAGCATTTTGGCATCGTATTCCTTCTGCACACGGTAAGCCTTGTATGTGCTCCCGTCCGAAAAAGTACGGTCCGGGTAGGCTTTTTCATTCCAGTTGTTGGTCATCAGAATTCTCCTGTCATGCGGGCTTCCAGATACACCGCCAGTTCTTTGTCGGGCACGGCGGGCAGCAGTTCCTTGTCTTGCCGCGGGCCATTCTCCCAGTAAGAACGTGCCTCTGCCGCACAGAAACGGCAGGTGCCTTTTTCTTCTGTGCGCAGCACCGGGGCGTCCGGTTCCACAGCGTGCAGAACAGCAATGAGATCCCAGCTGGATCGTCCCCGGTTCGGGCCGCCGGTAAAGGTTTCATAGGCCACACGTACCGGATGGTCGGCGGGGAAAATCCCGCTGAGGGTGCCGCCGGTGATGACGCTGCCTCCGTAACCGCTGGCCGTTACCGGCACAGGGCACCGGGCAAAAAACAGCTCTGCCGCCGGGGCATCCATATCCCAGTTGAAGTTATCCCCGGTTTTGTCCGGGTAACCCATGCTCACCACCCGCTGCACCTTTTGCCGCAGCAAGTCTTCGCCGCACAGGGGGCTGTATTCATCGCCGGTCGTTTCCAAAAGCTGCGCCAAAGCCGTCAGCAGCCCCACGCACACAATGGTCACGCTGCTATCCGGGGAATTTGCCAGCAGCTGCCGGTACAATTTAGCGGCCGTAGGGTAATCGGCATCGGTCTTCCCCACTCGGGCCGCCATGGCACGGTTATAGCGGTGGGGTGTGCAGCGCTCGTGGTGGGCACGGTAGCGCACATAACGGTCGGTCTCCTCCGGCGGGTAGGCATTCACCGGCACCGCGCCCACGGGCCGCTCGATGCCGTAGTATACTCCCATGGCCTCACAGCAAGGGGCTGCATGGTGCACGGGCACATCGGCCACAATCCCCAGCAGCTCCGCTTTCCCCCGTTTTACAAATTCATACAACAGGGCCAGGGCACCGGCATCGTCACAGTCGGTGTCCATGTCTGTGTCAAAAATCAGCAGCGGCTTTTCCGGCATCAAAATTCTCCCTCCAGCGCCTGGGCCATGGTGTTGTACACATTGGTCAGAATGGTATCGATGCCCATGCCAAGGTAGCGTCGGGCCTCCTCCACGTCATCGGCATAAAACACATTGCAGATAATGCCGTGGGCGTGGGCTTTATCCACCGTTTCCTGATTAAAATAGGGCTTAAAGAGCTGTACCTTTTCCGCACCCAGCTCAATGGCACGCTCCACAATTTCCCAGGGGCGCTCATTCAAATGCCCCACGCACATGCAGATATCCGGGGCATATTCCTTAAACTGGCGGATCACGCCGTCGTGGCTGATCATAAAATACACATGCTGAGCACAATCGTACTTGCGAATAAGACCCACGATTTTCTTCATGGCGGCTTCATCGTAGTGGTCGCTCAGGGTCTTTACGTGAATGTTCATAATGGTGTGGCCAGCAAATTTCTTCAGAATATCCTCAAATTGCACCACACGCAGGCCTTTGTATTTCTCGCCGAACTTACCGCCGAAATCCAGCTGCTGCAGTTCGGCCAGGGTATGTTCGTAAATTTTACCGGTGCCGCTGCTCACCCGGTCCAGGGTGTCGTCGTGGCAGGAAACGATCTCACCGTCTTTGGTGGGCCACAGGTCGAATTCGATCTCCTGGGCACCCAAGGCAACAGCGGCACCAAAGGCGGGCAGGCTGTTTTCCGGGGCCACGGCGTTCATACCGCGGTGAGAACACAGGCGGGGGTAGCTCATCCAGCGATCCGGCGGAACGATGGCAGGGCCGGCAAAGCGGTACTGCCAGGGCTTGCGGCCGTACTCAATGTACTGCCAGTGGGCGGCCGGCGGGTTGCCAAAACCGGCGGGCTTGTAATATTTATCGGCAGGGTCAAACTCCACCACTTCCACGCCGATGCGGCTCTTCATGCAGGTGAGCAATTCACCCCGGGGCGTAGCCACCAGCGCGGCACCGCACACGGGAGAATCTTCCCCGAAGCTGACGGAAGCCCGCACCACGTAGGCATTGGTATTGTAGGCCAAAAAGCGGCTCATCACTTCTGAGGCGGCGTGGGTATCGCTGCGCTGCAGAGAGCAGCCGATGATGATATCCACGTTCTGCCGGGCAATGGCAGAAAAGCTCTCGTAAAAATAGAAATCGTAGCAGGTAAGGAAAGCATACCGCAGGCCTTCGATCTCCAGAATATACGGTTCGGAAGGCTCAAAGGTGTAGCCGCTGTCCAGCTGCAGGGTCTCCTGCTCCAGGGGCGGCAGGTGTTTCTTATAGTATTTGCCCAGCAGTTCGCCGTTTCTGCCAATGGCAAAGGTAGTGTTGCGCCAGCCGTGCTCGTTGTCCAGGGCGTTTACAAACACCAGGGCATGGCAGCGTTTGGCGGTGGCAACGCACTTTTCCATCAGGGCATCCATGTATTTATTGTGGTAGAAAAGCGTTTCCTCCATATCGGCGGTCACGCAGGGCACTTCGCTGTACTCCGG
>JAFYOA010000233.1 GCA_017547865.1 Clostridia bacterium | reverse complement strand
GCTGAAGAACGGCGAAGTGATTGACACCAAGACCGTGACTGCAGAAGATGCATGGAGCTGGAGCTTTACCGACCTGCCGAAGTTTGAAAACCACGGCACCGAAATTGTGTATGCCATTGCCGAAGTAGCTGTGGAAGGCTATTCCGCTACGTACGATGGCTACAACGTGACCAATAGCTACACCCCCGAGCAGACCAGCATTACCGTGACCAAGGCCTGGGCCGACAGCGACGATGCCGACGGTATCCGTCCCGATACCATCACCATTCAGCTGTTCGCCAATGGCGAGGATACCGGCAAGACCCTGGTGCTGAGCGCTGAAGATAAGTGGACCGGTTCCTTCACCGAACTGGATAAGTATGCCGATGGTGAAGAGATTGAGTACACCATCAAGGAAGAAGCTGTGAAGGGCTACAACACCGTGATCAAGGGCGATGCGGAAAATGGCTTTACTGTAACGAACAGCCACAATTACATTCCGCAGACCGGCGATGACCGCAATCCCATGCTGTGGATTGCTGTGATGGCAATGTCTTGCATGGTATTCCTCAAGGCTGCTTTTATCCGTCCCAAGAAAGCAAAGCATGCTCGCTGATGCAGCAAAACAAGCATAACTGACCGACGGCGGTGACGGGCTTTCCGTCACCGCTGTTCTTATGGAGGCAAACCAAATGAGAACTTCTGCCGGAAACGAAAAAAACGGCCTTCCCTGGCTGCGAATAGCTGCAATGGTTTTGGCCGCGGCCGTGTTTTGTTATGCGGGCTGGCAGTTGTTTTTATACTGGAATGAAAACAACGCCAGCGGCCAGACCACACAGGAACTGATCGATCAGGCGGTGGAAGTGGTTTCGTTCCCCAAGGAAACGCCGAAACCCAGTGTGGAAAGCTCGGCTCCGGTTTCTTCTGAATTGCCTTACCCGGAAATTTCCTACACCATTCCGCTGCGGGTGAATTTTGAAGCACTGCAGGCGCAGAACCCGGACATTGTGGCGTGGATTTATTGTGAGGGTACGCCGATCCACTACCCGGTGGTGCAGGGGGAAGATAACCAGTACTATCTGCACCGGCTGACCGACGGCAGCTACAACGCCAACGGTACGATTTTTATGGACTTCCGCAACGAGCGGGATTTCAGCGACCGCAACACGCTGATCTACGGCCATAACATGACCAACGATGCCATGTTCGGCTGCCTTTCCAATTATAAAGAGCAGGCGTTTTACGATGAGCACCCGCAGATGTGGATTTTGACCGCCGATGTTGCTTACCGTGTGGACTTGGTGGCCGGATTTGTAACGGCTTCCGATTCGGACGATTACAGTTTTTTTGGCAGTGAAGATGAACTGCAGGCCCACCTGGAAGAGGCGGTGGGGAAGTCTACCTTCGTTTCCAATGTTGATCTTGCCGGAGTGGAGAGGATCGTAACCCTTTCTACCTGCACCTACGAGTACAACACCGCCCGGTATGTGGTGGTGGGCAGCCTGGTGCCGGCAGAATACCCGCGATAAACAGCGAACAGCGACCCAACCCGGGCCGCTGTTTTTCTTTAAAAAGATTCGACGTAAAGTGGGGAGATTGTTGATTTTTTTCACATACAATGGTATTATCTAAGTAAGTATTTTTCTATGTTCTGCTTTACGAAAAGCGACATGAAGCAAGGATTGGGGCGAGTGTAATGATGAAAAAATTCACGGCGTTGTTCCTGGCAATTCTTACGCTGCTAGGGGCATTCCCGTTGTTGACGAGCGCAACCGGTACGGTGGTTTTGCCGCCGAGCACCACCAGTACGCCTGCCGGGGAAGAACGCTATAACGTGCTGGTACTGGATAACTCTGCCAGTATGGACGGCGACCCGCTGATGTACCTGAAGGAGGCTGCCAGTAATTTCTGCCTGGACCTGCTGAAAACAAACACCAACCAGCACGTGGCTATTGTGGTGTACGATGAGCACGTGGTGGAGGTATGTAATTTTACCAACAGCCAGGATGAACTGCTGGCCACCATTGAACGCATGGATGGATACGGCGACGGCACCAATATTTACGAGGCCACCGAAGAGGCCTATGAATTGTTGATGAGCGTGGATGCGGATATCCGCAACATGGTGATTATGACGGACGGCCTGCCCAACCGCGGCGAAAGTGACTATTACGGCCGCTACGAAGACTGGGGCTGGGGCAGTAACTATGCCTATGGCAGCGCGCTCTACGACCTGGTGGTGCCTGAGATGCACGAAGACTGCAACGTGTATACCTTGGGATACTTCCACAACATGACTTCCTCCAAAAAGGAATTCGGCGCACAGCTGCTGCAGGATATTCAGAATGCCGGTTACTACGAAGTGATTGACTCTGCCAAGCTGGATTTTGCTTTTGGTCAGCTGGCAACCGATCTAAGCGGCAAAGTGTATGAATTGCCCTTTAACTACATGTACGATAAGGATTATACGGCTACCTGTTATTTCAGCGAAAGTTACTTTGCGGATTCTTCCTATGCGTACAATCCCAGTCTGGCGACCATGACCCTCAGTCTGGCTATGTCTGCCTTTGCCAGCGGTGATACAAACGACTATACCCAAAAGAGCAAAAACGCCTATGCCTTGCTTACGAATATTGCCGAGTCCATCGGCTCCGAATTGGCGTTCAGCACAAACGACTGGTATACCAAAAAGCCCACAAAAGATTCCATCGGCGTGGTGGTGGGCAGCATGCCCATTACAGTAAACGGCAATACAGAAACACTGATAGCTGTGGCGGTGCGCGGCAGAGGATACGAGGCAGAATGGGCCAGCAACTTTACCATTGGTACCAGCGGCCAGCACCAGGGCTTTAACGAGGCAAAAAATGAAGTGCTGGCGCATCTGCGCAAGCATATTAAAGATAACGGCATTACCGGCGATGTGAAACTGTGGATCACCGGTTTCAGCCGTGCGGCTGCTACCGCCAACTTGCTGGCCGGCGATATTGACAGCGGTGTGAATCTTGGTACCGGGCTTTCTTACACCAACGACGACGTGTATGCCTATTGCTTTGAAACGCCTGCCGGTGCCCTGACGCACCAGGTGAGCAACAACTACATCTACAACAATATTTTCAATATCATCAACCCCAACGACCCCGTGCCCTATGTGGCCCCCACGGCTCTCGGTTTCTGCCGCTATGGTATTGACCGATACCTGCCCACCGAGGCAACCTCTTCCTATTATAAAACGCTGAAGCTGGATATGCTGGAAAAATACAATGCACTGCCAAATACCGAAGAGTATATTGTAGACGATTTCCAGATGATGTATATCGATATTGGTCATATACTTCCGGGCGGCGTTTCCGCTGTTCAGCCGGATTTGCTGAATAACTGGCCGCAGAGTGTTTTCCTCAGTAATTATGTAACGATCATCGCAAATGAGATGATCGGAAACCGCAACAACTATGTGACGAACTACCAGGATGAGATCCGCGAAGTGATGGGCGTTATGTTTGGCGGTACAGAAAAGCAGAATGCGGATGTGCTTGATTCTTTTGCGAAGAGTGCAAAGAGTAAATGGGGACTTCTGCTGGCGTCCTACATTTGGAATGTGGGTGTGTGGGGCGATGAGGAGGCGGCGCTGCAAACGATTTCGGACTGGCTGAAAGATGCAGTGGAAGATGCCGGTATTACCGATTACAATGAAGCAACCCTGAACAACGCCGGTATTGCCTTGGGCGATTTGCTGCTGGCTCTTGTGACCAATCACCCCAACTATGCCACTACATTGGTCTCGAACGTCAAAGGGCTTGGTGCCGCTCACCATGCAGAGTTGTGCTTTGCCTGGATGTCCTCCATGGATATCAACTACGATCCCTCTGCCAATGCGCCCAACAGCACCATGAACAGCGGCGCCTACCGCGTTGTGCGCATCAACTGCCCGGTGGATGTGGAAGTATACGATGAAGCCGGTAATCTGGTGGCAGTGATCGCCAACGAAACGCCGGAGCAGGTGGGAGACAGCACCATTGCTTCTGCCATTAACGAAGACGGCGAAAAGATCGTGATCCTCCCCGCGGATGCGGAGTACGAATTTGAAGTGACCGGCCGTGAAGACAGCCTGGTGAGCATTGGCATTGATGAATACAGTGCTGCTGCCGGCAATTTTGTTTTGGCTGTGGACTACTTTGACATTGACCTGAAGGCCGGCGAGACCCTGAATGCCACCATGCCTGCCTACATGCCCGAAGAACTGGCCGATGGCGCTCCCAACGGTTCCACCGCCGCTTACCAGGTGCTGGATCCCGACGGCAACGAGATCGACCGATGCTCTGTGCTGCGCGGCCAGCAGGCCACGGCTGCTTACCATATGGTAACCGCGACT
>JAFYOA010000232.1 GCA_017547865.1 Clostridia bacterium | reverse complement strand
CCAGCTTAGCGGTCAGAGCGTCCTTGCAGTCAGCCAGGAACTTGGAAACGCCGCCGGTCAGGTTGCCCTGATCGTCGACCTTGACCTAGCAGGCCTTGTTGCCGGTCTGGACTTCGACGTCCACCAGCAGCTTGTCGATCCACTTACGGCCTTCGTTGAAGTTATTCACAGCCACAGCCTTTACGGTGTTGCCGCCGCCAAAGGGGCCAAAGCCGCAATCGGCCACGATTTCGGTCACGTCTTCGATCTCCAGATCGATACGCAGGTCGGGCTTATCGGAGCCATAGCGTTCCATGGCATCGTTAAACGCAATATGACGGAAGGGAGCGGCGGAAACGCGCTCGTACTTACCGAACTTCTTGAACACGGGCACCAGCACGTCTTCCAGGGTGGAGAGAACGTCTTCCTGGCTGGCAAAAGCCATTTCCATATCCATCTGGTAGAATTCGCCGGGGGTGCGGTCGGCACGGGCGTCTTCATCGCGGAAGCAGGGAGCGATCTGGAAATAGCGGTCGAAACCGGAGGTCATCAGCAGCTGTTTGAACTGCTGGGGAGCCTGGGGCAGAGCATAGAACTTGCCGGGGTGATTACGGGCGGGCACCAGGTAGTCACGGGCGCCTTCCGGAGAAGAAGCGGTGAGGATGGGGGTGGTGATTTCCAAAAAGCCCTTTTCGGTCATCAGGCGGCGCAGTTCGGCCACCACCTGGCAGCGCAGAATGATGTTGCTCTTCACAGCGGGGTTGCGCAGGTCCAGGTAACGGTACTTCAGGCGCACGTTTTCGTCGGCTTCCTTGCTGCGGTTGATCTCGAAGGGCAGCTCGTTGTGGCGGCACTTGCCCAGCACCTTGATCTCGGTGGGAACAACTTCGATATCGCCGGTGGCCTGCTTGGCGTTTTTGCTGCTGCGCTCACGCACGGTGCCGGTCACCTGAATGGTGGTTTCTTTATTGAGAGGCTTGATGGCGGCCATCATATCTTCGGTTTCCACAACCACCTGGGTGGTGCCGTAGTAATCGCGAAGAACAACGAAAGCCAGGTTGCCGCCGACTTCGCGGACGTTTTCCATCCAGCCGGCAATGGTCACGGTTTCACCCACGTGGGAAAGGCGCAGCTCCCCGCAGGTATGGGTTCTGGACTGCATCATAATAACACTTCTTTCTGAAAAATAATGAAAGTCAAATGAAAGGTATACGTTAATGTTTTCGCCAGCCTTTTTCAAAAGGCTGCGGTTTCCAAAGGCAGCGCCTTTGGTCGTGTTCCGCAGAACACGAAACACCTTCTCTCGAGAAGCGCTCGAAAAGGGTGAATTGAACAGCGTTGCTGTTCAAGAGGGGAAAACCTGCAAGGGAGATTTTCCCTTACTGAGCTTCTCCGCGACGTGGATGCGGGCACTGCCCGCTTAGATAGAGAGATCCATCTGCTCCGTCACAGTGGAAACATAAGACTCGAGGAAGTCATCCCCCAGGGAGATCTTCTGCTTCTCGCCGGTCTTCATGTTCTTCAGTTCGGCTTCGCCGGTTTCCAGTTCGTTGTCGCCCAGCACCACGGTGTACTGTGCACCGATCTTATCGGCGTACTTCATCTGGGCCTTCAGGCCGCGGGCGCACACGTCACTTTCGGCAGCAATGCCGCAGGAGCGCATCTGCTGAGCCAGCAGGAAAGCCTTTTTGCCTGCAGCGGCACCCATGGAAGCGAAATACACTTCGCAGGTCTCTTCTTCGGGGAACTCGATCTCCTGGGCTTCCATCACCAGCTGGATACGGTCCATACCCAGGCCGAAACCAAGGCCGGGGGTGGGCTTGCCGCCCAGCTGTTCCACCAGACCGTCGTAACGGCCGCCGCCGCCAATGGCGTACTCGCAGCCCGGGGTGGTGGAGGTAAATTCAAACACGGTGCGGGTGTAATAATCCAAACCGCGCACAATGGTGGGGTTCACTTTGTATTCCACGCCGGCCATGTTCAGGTATTCCTGCACATTCTTGAAGTGCTCGTCGCACTCTTCACAGAGGAATTCCAGAATCTTTGGGGCACCGGCAGCGATCTTCTGGTCATCGGGGCTCTTGCAGTCCAGAATACGCATGGGGTTGCGCTCCAGACGGGACTGGCAGGTCTCGCACAGCTGGTCCTTGTACTGGGTGAAGTATTCCTTCAGCGCAGCATGGTATTTTGCACGGCAGGTGGGGCAGCCAATGGAGTTGATCTCCAGTTCCACACCGGAAAGACCCAGCCGCTGGAAAATACCGTAGCCCAGCAGAATCACCTGGGCATCGGCGGCAGCATCGGCAGCGCCGAACATTTCCACGCCGAACTGGTGCAGTTCACGCAGACGGCCGGCCTGGGGCTTTTCGTAACGGTAGCAAGAGGTATTGTAGAACAGCTTGATGGGGTAGCCTTCGTTGTACAGGGCATGCTCCAGCATAGCGCGGGTAGCGCCGGCGGTGCCTTCGGGCCGCAGGGTAATGGAACGGCCGCCCTTATCGTTAAAGGTGTACATCTGCTTTTCCACCACGTCCGTGGTATCGCCCACGCCGCGCAGGAACAGCTCGGTATGCTCAAACACAGGGGTGCGGATCTCGCGGAAGCCATGCAGCGTAGCCTCGTCCTTCATCACAGCCTCCACTGCCTGCCATTTGGCAGTCTGGCGGGGCAGCAGGTCATAGGTCCCCTTGGGTGCTTTTGTCAACAGTGCCATGTTTTTTCCTTCTTTCTCTTTTGAAAAAATGCAGTAAAAATATAGAAAACTCCCGTCCCACAAAGGGACGGGAGCCAAATTCCCGTGGTGCCACCCTTCTTCGGGCAGAAAACTGCCCCTTCCGGCTGCCTTAACGCGGCAAAACGTGCGCACACAGCGCAGGTGCTCGCGGGTGTCTTCTCCGGTTGCCTGTTCCGAAACACGCTTGCAGCCGATGGCGTGTTCTCTCTGTCGGGGGCAGCCGCATACTCTTCCCGGTCATCGCATAATTTAAATCAGGTACGAATGATATTGCGCCAATCCAGGTCGCCGCGCTCCAGGCCGTGCACCAGTACTTCGGCAGTGGCAATGTTGGTGGCCACCGGAATGTTGTACATATCGCACAGGCGCAGCAGATTCATATCGTTGGGCTCGTTGGGTTTGGCGGTCAGCGGATCGCGGAAAAACAGCAGCAGGTCGATCTCGTTGCAGGAGATACGGGCTGCCAGCTGCTGGTCGCCGCCCTGAGAGCCACTCATGAAACGCTGCAGTTCCAGGCCGGTGGCCTCAGCGACCATTTTGCCGGTGGTGCCGGTGGCACACAGAGTATGCCGGCTCAGCACGCCGCAGTAAGCAATACAGAACTGGACCATCAGTTCCTTTTTAGCATCATGGGCGATCATCGCAATGTTCATGTCCAACTCTCCTCCATATCGTAGTAAAGGCCCTTGGCCTCAAAAAAATCAAAATAACGCCGCTCCGAATTCACAGCAAAAGTATTATAACACACTCACAGGTGTACATTCAACAATTTTCTATAATAAAATTAAATCATCACAGCAGATCTTTTTCCTGCAAGGGAATATTTTCTCCATGCAGACGGGCCAGGCAGCGGCACAGTGCCCTCCAGGCTGCTGTTTTTTTGCCGCGGGAATCCCGGGCCATGGTATACCGGGCAAAAGCATCGTCCAGCGGCACCACACCCAGCAGCCGCAGCCCCACCCCGTCGATCACATCGTCCAGGTTGGTGGTACCGCAGGTCGCCAGCATTTCTGCCGCGTAAAATTTAGAGATAATCAGCCGGGCTTCTCCGGAAAAGGCAGTCAGTTTTTCCCGCAGCAGTCCACAGGCACGCACGCTCAGCGGGTCCGGGCCGGAACAGACCACCAGTTCATCCGTAATGGCAGCAAGCGGTGCCAGCCACAGAGAACGGGCGGGAAGATCCACGATCACTTCATCAAAGTACATGGCGCATTTCTGCACCAGCTGCGCCGCACGTTCCGGTAAAGGCAAGTCCTCTTCCTGCAAAGGTGCAGGCAAAACCCACACACCTTCGTAGGCAGGCGAAGCATACCAGGCCTCCTGCAGGGCACAGCGGCCCGCCGCAGCATCTGCCAGGTCATACAGCAGCAGTTCCTCCGCTGCCGCCAGGTACACCGGGGTACGGTATCCGGCGTCGCCGTCCACCAGCAAAACACGCTTGCCGGCAACCCCCGCCGCAGCCGCAAAAACCAGCCCGGCAGAAGATACACCGCAGCCTCCTTTGCCGGAGGTGATCGTAAGAATTTTACCCATAACAACAGATCCCTACTTTGTCATAATAGCACAACGCGTGCAAATAGTCAAAATGTTTTTCGGAAAAAAGGCCGTTTTTTCTCGTTTTTTTCCGCATTTTTACGGCGGCGGACAGAGCCGCCCGCAGCCAATGCCACACAGCCCGCCACGGTGCTTGCCGCAGGCATTTCACTGCTCACCGCAGAGGTAAGTTCTCCCTCTTCCGGTTCTTCTTCCGGGAACACCAGCTCGCCGTTTTCATTCACGGTTTTTCCATAAAAATAAGCATCAAAAATATCTTTTGCCACCTGCATGGAATAGGTACCGGAGGCACCGTACTGCAGCACCACCGCCACAGCGATCTCCGGGTTCTCGTAGGGGGCATAGGCGATGAAGGTGACGTTGTCGGAATGGCCGGGCACTTCTGCGGTGCCGGTTTTGGCAGCCACGGCAATGCCGTAATCCGCAAACTGAGACGCCGCCGTACCGCCGGTGACCACCTGGCGCATACCCTGCTGCACAATCTGCAGGGTCTCCAGAGAAATACCGGTATTTGCCGCCACCACAGGGGTGTATTCCTGCACCGTGGT
Source organism: Clostridia bacterium (assembly GCA_017547865.1). Next base: position 8,326 of record JAFYOA010000232.1, on the reverse strand, counting down.
CTGACGGGCATAGTCCGAAATATGGTCCAGCAGGTGGGTCTCCAGGCGCACGCCGTTGTTGGCAACCGTGGCACAGTAAGCCGCCAGCTGCAGCGGAGAGAACGAGTTATCCAACTGGCCGATGGAAGCCTGAATGGTCAGACCGTCGGTCCAGGAAACGCCATGATTTTCCTTGTATTCCGCAGGGTTGGACATGGTGCCCGCCGCTTCGGAAAGTTCCAGGCCGGTCTTGACACCCAGGCCGAACAGATTGGCATAGACCTCCAGCCGCTGAATACCCAGCTGGCGGCCGCAGTCAAAGAAAAACACGTTGCAGGATTTTTCCAGTGCGGTACACACGGAAATATCCTGGTGAATGCCCATGCACCTGGGCTGGTAGTCATCGTAGTAGGTGTACAGGCCTTCGCAGAACACCCAGGAGCTGATATCGATCACATTTTCTTCCAGGGCGGCGGCAGCCACACAGGGCTTAAACACCGAGCCCGGGGTAAAGGTACCGCTGAAGGCACGATTGTACATGGGGGTGGTTTCATCCTTGTACAGCGCCTGCAGGTAATCCATATCGGTGGTGTACAGGTTCATATCGTAGCTGGGGCAGTTGGCCGCCGCCAGCACAGCAAAGTCTTTCACCCGCAGCACCACGGCCGCGCCTGCATAACAGTCTTCACCAAAACCTTCGGTCTCTTCTTCGTTATTGGCAATGGCCAGGGCCATTTCCTGTTCACCGTTTTCACGGGCGGCCTGCACATTCTGTGCCAGCGAAACATTCGCCACCCGCTGCAGGTTGCTGTCCAGGGTAAGGTACACGCTGTTGCCGGCCATGGGGGCTTCCGCCACTTCCGTGCCGGTTACAGCACCAGTGCTGTCGGTATACACCAGCTTTTTGCCGTTTTCGCCGCGCAGTTCGTCTTCAAAGGCATATTCAATGCCGCTCTGCCCGCGTTTATCCGTATAGGCATAACCGGCCATGTTCTCTGTGCTGTATTTTTCATCCTCACCCAAAGCATCGTACTGTTCCTGGGTAATGGAATAAATCTCGCCCACAATGTGAGGCGCCGTGGTACCGTTCGCATAGTACCGCTCGGTGCCCACGGTTACGGCCACACCGGGCAGCTGCGCCGCAGCCCCCTTCAGCATAGCCACCGTGTCTTCGCTGATATCTTCTGCCAGGGTATAGGGTGTACGCCGGCTGAAGCCGATCTTCTGCATATAGTACCGGACGGAGATCACCTTCATCTGCAGGGTCTCGTCCTCTATGGCTTCGCACTCATACAGTTCCGTCATGTGGTCCATGCAGTCCTGTGCCGTGGCATACGACTGCATATTCAGCATGTAGGGACCTTTCATATAGGCAATGTCGCTGTCCATATCTTCTTTGAACACGAACCCGCCGTTCTTTTTTTCAATGGGCAGTTTGTTGATCCACTTTTGTCCTCTGGCTTCCAGCAGGGTCACGGTATCGGCCAGCACGCGGTTCAGCTCTTTGTCATCCAGACCGACGGAATTGACGGTAACGTTGTAGACGGTGCGGTTGCCCGCCAGCACTTCCCCGTTGATATCCAGAATTTCGCCCCGGATCGCCTCCATTTTTACCGATGCCGAGCTGGCAGAAAGGGAGATCTCTTCAAATTCATCGCCCTGCACCAGCTGCCACTGGGCCAGCCGCACTTCAAATACGACCACGATCAGCAGGATAATCACCGCGCAAAATGTGTAGCGGCGTACGTTGTTGGGGCCGCTCCTGCGTTTTTGTTTTTTGCTCCGCATAGGTTCATCTCCTTTTCGTTTCAAATTCAAAGCACGGGCCGATTCTCACCGGCCCGCAGTCAGTTTATTCCCCCGGAGCGGTGGCATTGAACAGCGCCCGGCTGACCGGATAGGCCGGCAGACAGAACAGCGCAGAATACACAACCCGCGGCAGAATGTAACGCACAAAAATGTGGCCCGCGCCGGTTTGCTCCGGCACCAGGCAGAAAAACACCCACTGCAGCCCAAACAGAATGGCTGCCCCCGCCAGGCACAGCACCCCGCAGGTCAGCAGGTTTACTTTAAACAGATTGCGGCAAAGCCAGCTGGCCGCAAAACACAGCACCGCCAGCACACAGGCGTGAAAGCCCATCACCGAGCCCATACCGAAATCGATGAGCACACCGGCAAAAATGCCGAAACCCATGGCTGGCAATTCCGTTTCGAACATCGCCGCCGCAATGGCAGCCGCAGCCAGCGGCACCGGCAAAACACCGGCAACGGCCGGCAGCAGGTTCGGGGTTACACCAAGCAGGTACAGCACAAAAAATTCCAGCGCACAGGCTGCCCAGCGCACCGTGTCCATTCGTCTGCTCATTCCCCCTGCCCTCCGCTTTCGGAAGAACCGCTGTCATCGCCGGAAGAAACCGTGCCGTTATCGGCCGGCAGACTGCTCACCGGTTCATTGGTGAAGAGATTCTCTGCCGCCTGGCCCTGGCCTTCAAAGGATGTAATGACAAACACGTCCGTTACGGAACGGACATTCGCATACGGCTGCACCAGTGCATAATACGAGGCATCGTATTCGCTGGCCGCCACCTGCGTTACATAGCCCAGCACCAGCCCGCGGGGGAAAATGCCGCTGAGACCGGAGGTAGTGATGATGGTACCCTTGGTCAGTTTGGTATCACGGGTCAAATATTCCAGCCGCACCACGCCCATTTCGGTGGTGTAAATATCGCTGGCGGTCACACCGCTTTCACGGAATTCCTGCGAAATAGCGGAAATAGCCAGTTCCGGGGAATGAATACTTCTCACCCGGCTGGTGGTGGGGTAAACCTCCGTCACCACGCCGATGACACCGTCACTGGTGATGACCGGGTCGTTCACGCTGACATCGTGCAGAGAACCCTGGTCGATGGTAAAGCCACCGTACAGGTCGTTGGCATCCCGGCCGATCACAGCAGCGGGAACAAACTGAAAATCCGGGTTCTGCTCTTTCAGTTCCAGAATGGATGCATATTGCTCATTCTGGCGCTTCACTTCAAAATAATCCACCAGCTGTGCCCGCAGCTGCCGGTTTTCTTCCTGCAGGGCAAGGAATTCCGCGCTGTAGTCGTTCACGCCCAGCGCATCGCCAATGGCGCGCATCACGCTGCTGCTTACGCTCTGCAGCGGCGCCGTAATAAACCCCAGCGCACCGCCGGCCGAACTGCCGCCGGTACCCGCGGTAAAAATGGTGAGTGCCAGCAGCACCACCACCGCCACCGCCAGGGCTCGGAACTTGCCCGAATGGTTATAATTCTTCATGGTTTCCTCGTTCTCTTTTCTTTAGCGCCGGCGGGAAGCCTTGCGGCGATATTCCGGAGCGCCGTTTTCCAGCCGGTGGCCGGTGCCTTCCGCCACGCAGTCCAGCGGGCTTTCGGCGGTATGCACGGGAATGCCGGTCTCGCGGGAGATCAGACGGTCCAGTCCGCGCAGCAGCGCGCCGCCGCCGGTGAGGGTAATGCCCCGGTCGATCACATCCGCCGCCAGTTCCGGCGGGGTCTTTTCCAGCGTGGCCTTTACGGCTTCAATAATGCTGGCCAGAGGATCGGCCAGTGCTTCGCGCACTTCTTCCGCGTGGATGGTCACGTTCTTCGGCAGACCGTCCACCAGGTTGCGGCCCTTGATCTCCATAAAGCCGCCTTCCACCTCCGGCACCGGGAATGCGGAACCGATGGCGATTTTGATCTCTTCGGCGGTGCGTTCGCCGATGAGCAGGTTAAATCTCTTCTTGATGTAAGAAACAATGGCTTCGTCGAATTTATCGCCGGCCATACGAACGGAAACGGAGGAAACAATATCTCCCATGGAGATCACCGCCACCTCTGCCGTGCCGCCGCCGATATCCACCACCATGCTGCCGAAGGGTTCTTCCACCGGAAGACCCGCGCCGATGGCAGCGGCCATGGGCTCTTCGATGAGGTCGATTTCATTGCTGCCGGCCTGGCGCGCGGCATCTTCCACCGCGCGGCGTTCCACTTCCGTAACACCGGAGGGAATGCACACCACAATATGGGGACGGCTGAGGAACGAGTGATGCACCGCGGATTTGATAAAATGCTTCAGCATGGCTGCCGTCACGTCAAAGTCGGCGATCACGCCGTCTTTCAGCGGGCGAACCGCCACAATGGAACCCGGCGTACGGCCGATCATATCTTTGGCTGCCTGGCCCACCGCCAGCACCTCATCGGTGCGCACATCCACCGCCACCACCGAAGGCTCACGCATCACAATGCCCTTGCCCTTGACAAACACCAGGGTATTGGCCGTGCCCAGGTCAATGCCGATATCTTTATTCAAAAACGAAAACAGACCCATTTCTCGAACCACCTTTTCCCACGGGGCGCCTGTGCCCCGCTCTCTATCGCAACATCTTTTTGTTCTGTAAAAACGCACGGGAAGTGCCCATGCTCCAGTTTTATTATACCCGTTTCTGCCGGTTTTCACAACCGGTTTCGGTCCGTTTTTATGTCAACCTTTCAAAATACATAGATATACCGGCGTTTTGCGCCGGTATGCCCAATATATTCTTTTCCGGTTTTACAGCCGAATCTTGGAAGCCAGCACCACAGCCACAATAACCAGCAGCGCCTGGGCTACGTTGATGCTGATGCTGGCGCCGAAGGTAAGCGACACCACCGCCAGGTCGATGGTCACCGGAGAAAGTCCGGCGCTCACGCCCATGCTCATCCAGGAAAGAAATGCGATACCGGACAATGCATCGCCCAGCACACGCCCCAGCACAACCGCCGTGATGAGGACCACCACCATGAACAATGTACGCAGCCATCCGCCTTTTTTCATTTTCGTTCCGTCCTTTCTGTTGCCTGCGGTATTTTTGTCTCACACCGCAGGGTTCTTCTTCGCCGTTTTTCGTGGAAAAGTTTTCACTTCCGGTGGAAAACCCGGAAAACTTTCCACTTATGCGCCGCAGGAATCCTCAAAATTCGATTTTTTCAGCCTTATCATATGGTTTTTCGACAGGCTATTCCCGTTCATTTCTGCCGTACCAAAAGGTTTTGCCCAGGTTTTCCCCGGGTTTTCCACGTTTTCAACGCAGTTTTCCACATCATTCCACGCCCCGGCGGGAAAGTCCGCGAGTACAGGGGAAAGATGGCTTTTCATGCCGCAGGAAGTTTTCGATTACTTCACCGCACAGGTCTTTTTCTTCCGTGGTGAACCGCAGCACACCAAAGTCTGCCCGGGCAGCTTCCGGGGCACGTTCAAACAGGGCCAGCGGCACGCTGTTCAGAATCTCCACGCTGCGGCCCGCACCGCCGTCGGTGCACATCACCGGGAAGTCGATGCCCATACGGTCGGTGATGCACTGGGGCGTTTTGCAGTTGCGGCAGCCGCCGGCGTTGGCCAGGGGGCAGTTGCGCACCAGCATCATAGGCAGGCGGCCATACACCACCACGCCCCGGGGCACATCGCCCCCCACGGCAGCGGCCTGCCGCAGAGAAAGCTCGAAGGAAAGCTCGCAGGATTCCGCACCCAGGCGGGCATATTCTTCCAGCGAGAAAGTATTCGTTATGTTAAGTGAGAAGCCGCCGTGGAACTTTGCATTCATCTCGCGGCACAAAGCCACGGAACCCAGGTTGCCGCACCAGAACGTATCGACACCCGCGGCCAGCAGGGTCTGCATGCGGCGGCGCACGGCTTTTTCACCGCCGAACATAGCCCGGGGCAGCTCGGCCGCCACATTCAGGCCGCGGTTTTTCAGCTCAATAAAGGTCTCTGCCGGGGTCTCCATGGGCAGGTAGATCCATTCCAGCTTATCGGCATTTTCCGGGATCTGCTCCGCATTGGCAAAGCGGCCCCGCAGTTTTTCGTAATGAGGGAAATGCGGCTTCGTCTGCGGAATATTCAGATCAAACGCCACCGCAGGCTTGTTCGCCCGCTGTTCGGAAAGAGCTGCCAGGGCATCCCGGCGCAGGGCATTCAGCACAGAGGCCGGCACTGCCAGACCATCTTCCACGGTGCAGCGCACATCGGCGGCAAAATACGGGGTATCGCCGGTTTTTTCCAGCTGGGCGCGGCAGCGTTCTTCGTCTGCCGGGCGGTTCAGGGCAGCCTCCGGCACGGGGCCGGTCACGGCAGCCGCATGGCCGTCTTTATCCTGTACGGTCAGCGCCAGGGGCTTGCCTGCCGCCACCGTCAGTTCCATTTCCACGGGGATACGTTTATTTTCACCACGGTACAGATTGTGCAGAGACGCAAACACCTTGCTTTGGGCCGCCGCCACATCTTCTTTGGTGCGAATGCCGAACATATCCCGGCCGCGTTTGCCATCCGGGTAGCCGGTGGTAAAGCCGGAACGGGAGAACACCGCTTCCAGATCCTGCAGCAGTTCTTCGGGAATCGGCTCGCCGTCGGCAGCCTTGCGGCAGGCAGCGGTGGCCGCCGCCACGTATTCCGGGCGCTTCAGCCGGCCCTCGATCTTCGCGGAGCAAATACCGGCCTTCCGCAGTTCTTCCACCCGGGGAATAAACGACAGGTCTTTCAGGCTGAGATCATGGCCGGTGCCGCCGGGGGCAGCAAAAGGCAGGCGGCAGGGCTGGGCACACATGCCCCGGTTGCCGCTGCGGGAGCCCAGCACCGCGCTGAAATAGCACTGGCCGGAGACCGACATGCACAGCGCACCGTGTACAAAAGCCTCCAGTTCCACATCGGTGGAGGCAGAAACTTCTTCCATTTCCTTCAGGCTCATTTCACGGGAGAGCACCGCCCGTTCCACACCCAGCTCGTGAGCCAGGTTCACCCCGCCGGGGGTGTGCAGGCTCATTTGGGTAGAGGCGTGCACCGTCAGCCCGGGGGCGCAGGCGCGGATCAGGGAAAACAGGCCCATATCCTGCACCAGCACGGCATCGGCCGGCATTTTGCAGGCCAGTTCAATCACCCGCATAGCCGCAGGCAGTTCATCATCCCGCAGCAGGGTATTCACCGTAAGATATACTTTTACGCCCCGCTCATGGCAGTATTGTGCCGCCCGCAGCAAGGCTTCGTCATCAAAATTAGCCGCACCGGCACGGGCACTGAACAGCGTTGCCCCCAGGTAAACGGCATCGGCTCCGCTGCGAACCGCAGCCACCAGGGCTTCTTCTCCGCCGGCAGGCGAAAGAACTTCTATATTTTCCGGCAGTTTATTTTCCGTCATCTTCATCCTCCTGCACTTCAAAAAAGCTCTGCAGTCCCTGCTGCTCCGCCATATCGATGGTCTTGAACGGATTGCGGTGCACTGCGAACTCCGAACGCCGGCGGGAACGGGAACGCACGCCCTGTTCTTCCAGCCGCACCAGGCTGGCGCGCATAATTTCGGCACGGTTGGCTTCGGCCCGCAGTTCTTCCTCGCAGGCAGCCAGTTTCCGCCGCAGACGGTCCGCTTCATCCTCGGCCCGCACGGCACGGTCGCACAGCACCAGCGCCGCCATCACCGCCGGCCGTTCTGCCGGGGAATTCATCGCACCAGCCTCGGCCATCTGCCGTTCCACTTCTTCCGCCAGCCGCAGCATATATTCGTTTGTCTCATCCGTCCACAAAGTTACCGGCACGCCGCCAATAACCATACGGACCCTCCGTTTTTCCATCGGGCCGTCCTCATTTCACATCTTTTTCTTAATTTTTTCAGCAAAATCTTGATTTTTATCCAGCAAGTATGGTATATTATATTGTCACGGCATATTGTGCCGCGGCTTTTTTGCTGTTCTTTCACATTCGTTCTCATATTATTATACGATGTTTTTATGTACCGGAAAAGAGGAAGAACGGATTTTTTTGTTTTTTTCTGTGTTTTTTCGCAGAAAAACGTTTCGCTAACCTTGAAAATTCATCGAAAATCACATATACTGTACAAAGAATCACACCGCAATCCTTTCGATTTATTGAATTTTCACTAAAAACCATTGTTTTTACCATAGTAGGAGGAAAATACGTGAACTACAACCTGAGCGTAGAAGAGATCAAATCGCGCATTGCCGAAAAACTGAACAACAATATGGGGATCACCCCCGACAATGCCGCCGACGAGCAGTATTACAAGGCCGTCGCTCTGATGACCCTGGACCTAATGAAGCAGGGCCGCAGCGAATTTTCTGCCAAAGCCAAAAAGCAGGAGCAGAAGCGCATTTATTACCTCTGCATGGAATTCCTGCTGGGCCGTTCTCTGAAGAACAATCTGTTCAACCTGGGCCTGGAAGACAACGTGCGCACCGCCTTGGCTGAAATGGGCATTAAGCTGGACCACCTGTTTAACGAAGAACCCGATGCCGGTTTGGGCAACGGCGGCCTGGGCCGTCTGGCTGCCTGCTTCCTGGAT
>JAFYOA010000231.1 GCA_017547865.1 Clostridia bacterium | reverse complement strand
TCCGGTGTTTCCACGGTGAAGGGGCTTTCGCCGCCTGTTTCGGCCACCGTCTCTTCGCTGATCACATAAATTTTCTTCGCCATGGGCAGGCCGTCTTCTTTATAATCGCCGCACAGCACCTTTACCTGCATACCGGGGGTCAGTTCCTCCATCGAGACATATCGCCCGGGCACAATGCCCACATCTTCGCACAGCACCAGGCTTACCCGGCCTTCACCGGTTTCCAGTTCCAGGTTTTTGCCGTCAAAAGCGATCACCGTACCGCTGTACTGCGGCGGCACCGTGCTGTACACCGCCACCAGAACCAGCAGAACACACCACGTCAGGATCAAAACTGTCCATCGTTTCATCGTCACGCCCCGTTTCCATATACATACGGCCGGAACAGAACCCTGCTCCGGCCGAAAATAATTTACTTTTTCGCCTTTTTTTCCGGCTTTTTAGGTGCGGTCAGCGGCACATTGGCCGTTGCCATCTGCAAAACGGTGCGCAGGGCAGGCTTGGCCGTTTCCTGCGGTTCAGCTCCCAGCGTGAACATCAGACCACCGTAAGCGGGTACATCCAGGGTCACGCTGCCGTTCTTATCGGGCTGCAGGGTAGGGCGCTGACCCATGGTGGTGCCGCCGTAAATATCCCGGGTGCAATCCAGCAGGGGGATCAGCGCACGGGTGGTACCGGCATTAAAGGTATAGTTTTTCTGCTCTATACCGGAAAAATTCAGCACGGTGATCACGGTCTGCTTTTCACCAAAACGGGCATAGGCATACACGCAGCGGTCCACGGCGTGGCAATCCAGCCAGCGGAAGCCTTCCATTTCAAAATCCTTGCTCCACAGCGCTTCGTTTTCCAGGTAAACGTGATTCAGCTCTTTAATATAACGGTGGAAGGAATCGTGGGTGGGGTATTTCTGAATATCCCAGTCCAGTTCCCGCTTTTCGTCCCATTCACGCAGGTGGCCCAGCTCGTAGCCCATAAAGTTCAGCTTTTTGCCGGGGTGGGTCATCATATACATATACAGCGCCTTTGCCTGGGGGAATTTTTCCTCATACCCGCCGTACATTTTCTGCAGAATGGTGGCCTTTCCGTGCACGTTTTCATCGTGCGAAAGGGTAAGCATATAATTTTCTCCGTAATAGTACATCATGGAGAAGGTAAGCTGGTGGTAAAAATCGCGGCGCACCCAGGGGGCGGTTTTAAAATACTTCAATGTATCGTTCATCCAGCCCATATCCCACTTATAGTCGAACCCAAGGCCGTCCTTCTGCAGGGGTCTGGTTACACCGGTGTAATGGGTGGAATCTTCCGCCGCAAGAATAATACCCGGGCGAAGGGCTTTCAGCCCGGCGTTCATCACCTTAATAAAGTTAATGGCATCGATGTTGGCACCGCGGTTTTCGTCTCCCTGCCAATACAGCAGGCGGCTGATAGCATCCATACGCAGGCCGTCGAAGTGGAATTTTTCGATCCAGAACCAGGCAGAAGACTGCAGGTAGCTGCGCACTTCCCCGCGGGGGTGCATAAAGTTGTAGCTGCCCCATTCGCTCACGCCCACATCCGGGTGGGGGTATTCGTACAGGCAGGTACCGTCAAACCGGGCCAGGGCATACTGGTCCACAGCGAAATGCACCGGTACAAAATCCAGCAGCACGGCAATTTCCGCATGGTGGCACAGGTCGATGAACTTCATCAGCTGGGCAGCGGTACCGTAGCGGGCGGTGGGGCTGAAATAGCAGGTGTTCTGGTAGCCCCAGGATTCATCGCTGGGATACTCGCACAGGGGCATGACTTCAATGGCGTTAAAGCCGTTTTCTTTTACATATTCGATCAGCTGGGGGGCCAGCTCATCGTAGGTGAACCATCCGTTTTTCTTATCCTTTGGGTTGGTTTTCCAGGAGCCGAGATGCACTTCGTAAATATTGA
>JAFYOA010000230.1 GCA_017547865.1 Clostridia bacterium | reverse complement strand
GGCCGAGACCGTCATCGCCGAGAACAAGGGTGCCTACCCCGAACTGGAAGAAAAGAAAGAAATCATCCAGAAAGTTCTACATATGGAAGAAGAAAGCTTTGCCAAGACCATCGACCAGGGTCTGGCTCTGCTGAATAACTTTATCGAAGCCGCCGACCAGAAGGTCTTCTCCGGCGACGATGCTTTCCGTCTGAACGATACCTACGGCTTCCCGCTGGATCTGACCAAGGAAATCCTGGCAGAAAAAGGCATGACCGTGGACGTGGACCGCTTTAAGGAACTGATGCTGGCCCAGCGCGAGCGTGCCCGTGCCGCCCGCAAGAACGCCGGTGCCGATGCCTGGGCAGGCGATTCCGTGCAGCTGGATGGCGTGGAACCCACCGTGTTTGTGGGCTACACCGAAATGGATTGCAAGGCCCATGTGGCTGCCATTGTGAAAGACGGCATGCAGGCTACCTCTGCCGATGAAGGCGACGAGATCGTTCTCGTGCTGGATACCACTCCTTTCTACGCCGAAAGCGGCGGCCAGGTGGGTGATATCGGCCTGGTGGAAAGCGCCGGCTGCTCCATCGATGTGACCGGCACCACCAAGGATCACGCCGGTATTTATCTGCACCGCGCCGTGGTGAACAGCGGCAGCATCGCCGTGGGCGATACCGTGACCGCTTCTGTTATGGAAGTGCGCCGCCGTGCCATTATGCGCAACCACACCGCCGCCCACCTGCTGCAGGCTGCTCTGCGCCAGGTGCTGGGTTCCCACGTGGAACAGGCCGGTCAGCTGGTGAACGAGCGCCACGTGCGCTTCGACTTTACCCACTTTGCCGCTCTTACTCCCGAAGAGATCGCCAAGGTGGAAATGCTGGTCAACACCGAGATCCTCTACGATGAGGCCGTGACCATGCGTGAAATGCCCATTGAAGAAGCCAAGAAGATCGGTGCTATGGCACTGTTTGGTGAAAAATACGGCGATACCGTCCGCGTTGTGGAAGCCGGTAAGGACTTCTCCAAGGAATTCTGCGGCGGTACCCATGTGGACAGCACCGGCAAGCTGGGTCTGTTCAAGATCATCTCCGAAACTTCTGTGGCTGCCGGTGTGCGCCGCATTGAAGGTGTGACCGGTTTTGGTGTGCTGCAGGCACTGGAAAACAACAACCAGCTGCTGGCCCGCACCGCTGCTGCCATGAAGGCCAACAGCATTCCGGAAATGCCCGAACGTGCCCGCCAGCTGGTGGACGAGCTGAAGGAAAAGGATCGCCAGATCGAAAGCCTGAACGCTAAGCTGGCCTCCTCCAGCATCAAGGGGCTGTTCGAAAAGGCCGTGGAAGTACAGGGCGTGAAGGTGATCACCGGTCTGTTCTCCGGCACCACCGGCGATGCCCTGCGCACCATGTGCGACCAGGTGCGTGAAGCCGGCCCCGCCATGGTGGCTGTATTTGCCGCTGTGCAGGAAGGCAAAGCCACGCTGGCTGCCACTGTGGGTGCCGAAGCCAAGGCTGCCGGCCTGAATGCCGGTAAGATCGTAAAGGCTGTGGCACAGCTGACCGGCGGCAACGGCGGCGGTAAGCCCGACTTTGCTATGGCCGGTGCCAAAGACCTGACCAAGCTGGATGAAGCCCTGGCGGCTGTCACCGGTATTGTGGAAGGCATGATCTGAGAATAAAAGTTTTGTCCACTTTTTCAAAAGTGGCGGGTTGTCAGGGCAGCGCCCTGACCCGTTCTCCACAGAGAACGGAATTCCTTTTTTCAAAAGCGCAGGAGGGTAGTTCAAAGTGTCCAGTGGACATTTTGAACGTAGGGAACCCTCGCCGGGGGTTCCCTGTCCATGTCTTCTGAGTTTTGTGATCCTATTTTTTAAGGAGGCGAACGGAATGGACTGCATTTTCTGCAAAATCGCTGCGGGCGACATTCCCGCAAAAAAAGCCTATGAGGACGACCTTTGCCTGGCTTTTTACGACCTGGACCCCCAGGCGCCGGTGCATGTTCTCCTCATCCCCAAACAGCATATTTCTTCTGTAAATGAACTGACAGCGGATAACAGCAGCGTGGTGGCGCATATCTTTACTGTGGCTGCCAAACTTGCCGGTGAACTTGGCCTGGAAAACGGCTACCGTATCGTCAACAACTGCGGCGAAGACGGCGGCCAGACGGTGCAGCACCTGCATTTCCACCTGCTGGGCGGCCGCAGCATGGCCTGGCCTCCGGGCTGATCCATGCCGAACCACCATTCATAACGATAAGGAGTAACGGATTATGGGAAAAACCTATGGAATGACGATCGCCGGGTGCAAGCGTGAACTGCCCATTTGCCCGGTGAGCGATACACTGGACATTGCCGGTTTTGTTATGTTCGGCGATGTGGAGATCACCGAAGCCGCTGCCAAAGCTCTGCTGGAAAAGTGCCCGGAGCACGATGTGGTGGTTACTGCCGAATCCAAGGGCATTCCGCTGGCCTACGAAATGGCCCGCATCGGCTGCCGTAAGTATGTGGTGGCCCGCAAAGGCGTGAAGGCCTATATGATCGATCCCGTGTGTGTGGAAGTAAAATCCATCACCACCGCCAATGTGCAGAAGCTGTATCTCTCGCAGGATGACCGCGAGGTCATCGAAGGTAAGCGTGTGCTCATCGTGGACGATGTCATCAGCACCGGCGAATCTCTCATCGCCATCGAGAAGCTGGTGGATGCGTTCGGCGGCAACATTGTGGGCCGTGCCTGTGTGCTGGCCGAAGGCGATGCCAAGGACCGTACCGATATCATCTACCTGGAACCGCTGCCGCTTTTCTTTAAGTAATTTCGGAGCATCCTTTTGCTCCGCGAAAGGGTGCTGAACAATGAGACGACCGCTGGCGCTTGTGGGCTTTGCTTGCCTGTTTGCGTCGGTGGTCGTTTCGTTTATTGGGGAATGGAGTGGGGCTGCGGCCCTGCTTTGTGCGGCTTTTGGCGCTGTTTTGTGCCTGTTTAAGTGGTTTCGTGCCACACCGGTGGCAATTATTGCCCTTTTTGCCTGTGCTGTGCAGTTTGGGCTGGGGGCGTTTTCTCTGCAAAAGCTGAGCAGTTGGCAGGCGCTGGATAACACCGATGCCGCCGTGACTGCCACGGTGCTGGAAGATGCTGCCGAAAGTTACGGCCGCTATACCGCGCCGGTGCACGTTACCTCCGTTTGTACAGAAAATATGGGCACGCCCCTGCAGACCAATGTGACCGTGCGGCTTTCCTTTGGGAACCGCCGGGCCATGGCCGGGGACGTGCTGGAGGGTACGGTGCATTTCTACCTGCCGGAGGACACCGGCGGATTTTCTCCACGGGATAACGCCTATGCCAAGGGCTGGGCGCT
>JAFYOA010000229.1 GCA_017547865.1 Clostridia bacterium | reverse complement strand
TTTGAGAACCCCCACAACTATTATGTGGACCTTTCCCAGGCACTGTGGGACCAGAAGCACGCGCTTCTCGCTAAAAACATGCCCCACCTGTACGGCAAAGAATAATCGAATGGCCTGCTCCGCTGCAAACGGGGCGGGCCTTTTTATTTTTTACATTTACACACCCGCCGGTTTTGTGCTATACTGTGGGTGCACAGTACTTTTTGTAAAAAAGGCGGCGATCACATGCGTTCCATTCGAGAAATTTACAAAATCGGCAAAGGCCCGTCCAGCTCCCACACCATGGGGCCGGCCAGGGCTGCCGGTATTTTTAAAGAAGAACACCCGGAGGCCGACCGTTTTCAGGTAAAGCTTTACGGCTCTTTGGCCAAAACCGGCGGCGGCCACGGCACCGATACCGCTGTGGCCCAAACCCTGCAGCCCGTACCGGCCGAGGTGCTGTTCGTGCCGGAAGCGGATTTTGAACTTCCCCACGAAAACACCATGGATCTGTTTGCTTTCTGCAAGGGCGAGCAGACCGGTTTTATGCGGGTGATGAGCATCGGCGGCGGTGATATCCGCATTGAAGGCCGGCCGGAAGAGGAAAGCGCCGAGGTGTACAAGGAGTCTTCTTTTGAAGAGATTGCCGCGATCTGCAAGCACCGGAATATCCGCCTTACCCAGTATATTGAAGAAAACGAAGGGCCGGAAATTTACGATTATCTTTTTGATGTGTGGAACACCATGCAGAAAGCCATTGTGGACGGCCTTACCGCCAGCGGTATTTTGCCCGGCGGCCTGGGGGTAAAGCGCAAGGCCCAGCAGCTGTACCAAACCCGCCACATCGACGAAAGCGAAGCCACCCGGGAAGACCGTATCGTGTGTTCCTACGCCTTTGCGGTGAGCGAACAGAACGCCGACAACGGCGTGATTGTTACCGCACCCACCTGCGGTGCCTGCAGCGTGGTGCCCGCTGTTCTCAAATATTTTCAGGAGACCAAACGGTTTACCGACAAAGACATTCTGCGCGCTTTGGCTGTAGGCGGCCTCATCGGCAATCTGGTGAAAGAAAATGCCTCCGTCAGCGGCGCGGAATGCGGCTGCCAGGCTGAAATCGGCACCGCCTGCTCCATGGCGGCGGCTGCTTTGGGCGAACTCTTTGGCATGGGCATCGATCAGATCGAATACGCCGCCGAAGTTGCCCTGGAGCACCATCTTGGCCTTACCTGCGATCCCATCTGCGGGCTGGTGCAGATTCCCTGCATTGAGCGCAACGCTGTGGCGGCCATGCGCGCCATCAACGCCCTGCGTATCGCAAACTTCCTCACCGATTCCCGTAAGATCTCCTTCGACCTTGTGGTGAAGACCATGTACGAGACCGGCAAGGATATGTCCTTCCGTTACCGCGAGACCGCAGAAGGCGGCCTGGCCAAACACTACAAATAAAAAGAAGCACCTGCCGGTAAAACAGCAGGTGCTTTTGTATGCAAATTTTTGCGAAAGGTAATTATACGCCCAAAATTTTCTTCGTCTGGGGCAGCTTGAACAGCATAACGGAGGCGGCCATGGTAAAGATCAGCTCCGGCAGGCAGTAGGAGCCGTTGTACACCACAGAGTACCAGTACACGTTCCAGCCCTCCGGGCACCAGGCGGCAAACAAAAATGCGCCGCTGATGAAATGGGCAATGAACTTGAGCACCATGGCAATGCAGATGCCGGTGCAAATGCCCGCAGCGCCGTTTTTGCGGAAGAGCCCGGCAAAACCAAGCACGGTGCAGGGAATAAGGTAATCAAAGAAAACAGAGCCGGTGAACACCAGCGGGGTCAGGCCCCAGCTCATCACTTCCGCCAGGCCCATTCCCAGCTGAATGCAGCCGTGGAGAAACGCGATGCCGAAGCCCCAGCCCATGCCGTAGCGCAGCGCAACCAC
>JAFYOA010000228.1 GCA_017547865.1 Clostridia bacterium | reverse complement strand
TTCCCAAACCTGCAGATCACCGCGCATAATTTGTACCTGGTCGTACGTAACAGCATCCGCTTTATAAACCGGCGGGGGAGGAAGTTCTTCTTCCTCCGGCAAAAATGCACAGCCGGACAGTACCTGCATAAGCAAAAGGACACATAACAGAAGAATTGTTGCTCTTGATTTTTGTCTCATAGATGGTTACCTCTGAAAATCGCATGCAAATCTGCATGTGTTTATTTGCATTGATTATAACATTTCGGCAATTGACACACAATTCGCAATTTTCTCAAAATTCCAAAGCCATTGCTGACATTACTTACAAACTGTGTAAAAACCATGTAAAGCAACCACAAATAGCAGCAGAACAACCAACTTTACGCAAAAATACACGGCAGAAATCCTTTGATTTTTATCAATCAGAATGCTTTTCAGAAACAAAAAAATGTGATACAATAGAACAAAGAAATCTATTGATTCTAACCGGAGGGTCGTATGCTTCAAAAACACACATATTCTCCTGCGGAAACAGAACAATTGGCCGAAAAATTAGCAAGTTGTCTGTGCGGCGGTGAAGTGATCGCTTATTCCGGTGGCATGGGAATGGGAAAAACTGCGTTTACCCGTGGCCTAGCCCGCGGTCTGGGCGTTCGCACCCAGGTTTCCAGTCCTACATTTGCATTGGTACACGAGTACACCGGCCGTGTCCCGTTGTATCATTTTGATATGTATCGTGTGGAAGGCTGGGATGATCTGTATTCAACCGGTTTCTTCGATTATCTCGATACCGATGCTGTTTTGGCCATCGAGTGGAGTGAAAATATCGACGGTGCTTTGCCGGAGGAAACCGTCCGCATTTCAATTGCACAGGGGGAACAGCCCGATGAACGAATCATCACACTGGAAGCTCCCCGGGAAGAGGTATTTCAATGCGCATTTTAGCTTTTGATTCCACCGCCGTTGCCGCTTCAGTTTGTTTGTTGGAAAACGGTAATGTGGTGGGAGAGTTCTTTATTAATACAAAACTGACCCACAGCCGTACGTTGATGCCTATGGCACAGGCCCTTTTGAATGCGGTCGATATTCCGCTCGAAAGCGTAGATTGTTTTGCTGTGGCTCATGGTCCCGGTTCATTTACCGGCGTACGCATTGGCGTTTCTACGGTAAAGGGATTGGCCGCCCCGAAAAACACGCCCTGTTTTCCGGTTTCTTCGCTTCGTTCCATGGCCTATAACCTGCAGGATGCCGACGGAATCGTTTGTGCTGTAATGGATGCCCGCTGCCATCAGGTATACAATGCATTGTTCCGCATACATGCAGGCGAAATTACCCGCCTGTGCGAAGATCGTGCCCTTGCGATCGACGATCTCGCCGCAGAGTGTAAAGAATTCAATGAAACAGTGATCCTTGTCGGCGATGGAGCTGCACTTTGTGCAAAAGATCCTGCTTTTGCCGGAATGAACATTGTTTTGGCACCGGAAGCCAAACGGCAGCAACGTGCTTCTTCCGTAGCTTTAGCCGCCTGGCATGCAATCCAAAACGGAGAAGAAACAATCTCTCCTGCAGAGATTGCGCCGCTTTACCTCCGTCTGCCACAGGCAGAACGGGAACTGAAGGCACGCACACTAAAGAAATAATGCGTAAGCAAACGCAAGAAAACGAATAAAGGATTGGTGAATGATTATGGTCATCGCACTGGCATGTGATCATGGCGCTTTTGATCTTAAAGAGGCCATGAAAGCTTATCTGGAAGAAAAGGGACACACCTGCAAGGATTTCGGCTGCTATACGCCGGACTCCGTGGACTATGCACCCATTGCAGCCAAAGCGGCTCACGCAGTAGCAGATGGTGAAGCAACGTACGGTGTATTCTGCTGCACCACCGGCATTGGTATTTCTATTGCCGCCAACAAGGTGAAAGGAATTCGTGCTGCTCTGTGTGTTAACGCCCATTGTGCCGAAATGACCCGCCGCCACAACAACGCCAATGTTCTTTGCATGGGCGGTGCTTTGGTAGATGTGGAAACCGCTAAGGGAATTGTGGATACATTCCTTTCCATGGGCTTTGAAGGTGACACCGAAGCCGGTGCCCGCCACGCCCGCCGTGTATCTCAGATCGCACTGATCGAAAACGGCGAACTTTAAGATTAAGACGATAAAAGGCAGAGGCAGTTTTTGCTTCTGCTTTTTCTCTTTTGATTTGTAGACATTTTTCAGTATTTCTGTTATAATATTAAAAATTAACTGAACGGAGTGATTTCATTGGCAAATCCCTTTGATACTTTTGAAAAGAAGCACGACTATCTGGTTTGCATCGATTCCGACGGCTGTGCAATGGATACCATGGACATCAAGCATATCCGCTGCTTTGGTCCCTGCATGGTGGACGAGTGGCAGCTGGATGCCTGGCGTCAGCCGATCCTCGACCGCTGGAACGTAATCAACCTGTATTCCATGACCCGCGGCATTAACCGTTTTAAAGCTCTGGCTGTTTCTCTGAAGGAAATTGACGAGCAGTATACCAAGATCGAAGGTGTCGATGAGCTGGTAGAGTGGGCCGAAAACGCCAAGGAGCTCTCCAACGGTGCCATTGAAAAGCTTCTGCAGGAAAAAGATTGCCCTGTGCTGTCCAAAGCTCTTGCCTGGTCCAAGGCCGTCAACGCCTCCATCAACCTGCTGCCCGAAGAAGAGAAGATTCCCTTCAAGGGTGTAAACGCTGGCATTGCTGCTGCTCACGAAGTGGCAGATATCGCTATTGTTTCTTCCGCTAACCTGGATGCTGTTCTGGAAGAGTGGGAAAAGCACCACCTGCTGGAGCACACCGATATCGTTTGCTCTCAGAACGCCGGCAGCAAGTCTTTCTGCATTGCCGAATTGCTGAAGAAGGGTTATGCCAATGACCATGTGCTGATGCTGGGCGATGCCCCCGGCGACCGCGACGCTGCTTTGAAGAATAACGTTCTGTACTATCCTATCCTCGTTCGCCACGAGTTTGAATCCTGGACCACCTTTAAGGACGAAGCTTTGGCCAAGTTCCTGGAAGGCACCTTTGCCGGTGATTATCAGGCCGAACTGCTGGATACTTTTGTAAAGAACCTCTCTTAATTTACAAACAAAAGAACCGTAAGGAAACTGCTTCCTTACGGTTCTTTTTTATTTAATCAGTGAATCGATCTCATTCATTATTTTTTCTGCGATCTTTGTGTCGTACACTTCAAGCGGGATGCTTTCCATGCCAACCTCAACCCGAACCACATTGCCTTCCGTGTGTACGTAGAACCTGTAGGTATGCGCCTTCAGAACGATTTCAACGGAAGTGTAGGCAGAATAATCACATTCTGCATTTTCGCCGCTGCCATCCATATCCAGGTCCTTCAGCAGCAAAGTGGCAAGTTCTTCACATCGAACCGGATCCACCTCGTAAACAATTCCGTCTTTCGTAATCATCACATTCTGCATCATTTGATCTTGGTACATCGTTAAACGATGCAGCCCAAAGCCATCGCAGCCGGTAACGGACACCAAGAGAAGAAGCGTGATTAAAAGGGCAACAATTTTTTTCATTTCAATTTCTCCTTTGCTTTTGATATATCATCCAACCCGATCGCCATTGTGTGGTGAATGGGTTTCCATTCCACTTTTTTGAAAAGGCAGACCATAGCAATTGGAATATAGGTTGCCATAAAAAACGGGAAAGCGAATAGCAGAATGATTTTACGCACCGTCCCGGTGTGAATCTGTTTCCATTCGGTGAGCAATGTAAGTAACCCTATAAGCAGCATACATCCGTAACCGGTTAATGCGGCGCCCACCAGCAATTGAACAGCTGGCAAGTACAATTCCTGCATCATCAGCAAGATAAAACGAGTAACTGTGCAAATCAAACTGCCAACAGAAAGCAGCATAGCAGGGAAGAGAGTCATCAGAAAATCATAGCAAGAAATGGCCTTTCGGCTGAATAAACCACACAGTAGCTTTATACCGTAATGCGCCGTAATTTGCATATGGCCACGCACCCAGCGCATACGCTGTGCCCAGGATTGCGAAAATTTCTCCGGCTGTTCGTCATAAAGAACTGCAGATTCGCAATAGCCGATTTTTTCGCCGGCAAGAATATTCTCTGCCGTAAACTGAATATCTTCCACCAGTAAATGTTGCGGCCAGCCGCCGAATTTTTGCACGATATCGGTATGCATCAGAAAGCCCGTGCCGGAAATACAGCAGCTTGTACTCAGCAGCATCCGCGGTTTGTTCAGGTATCGCGCTTCGTGCAGAAACCACAACCCGTACCCGGCAGTAAGCCAGTTTGCCCCGTAGTTTTTGGAATTGCGATAACTGGTCACGATTCGATAACCCGCAGAAAAAACACGGTTCATTTCCTCTATAAAATCCGGTTCCAGCAAATTATCGGCATCAAATACGAAATAACCGTCATAATAATTAAAGCCGCGTTCTTGACGAATTATCTGCAAGAGGAAATCCAAAGCATAGCCTTTTCCGCGCAAATGACTGTATCTTTCATAAACGATAGCCCCATGCCGTTCGGCTGCCAATGCGGTATCGTCTGTACAATTATCGGCCACCACATAAACATCGATTAAATCCGGATTGTATGTTTGTGCTTGAATGCTTTCGATCAAATGTCCGATTACTTTTTCCTCGTTGCGCGCAGCAATCAGTACCGCGAACCGATGTCGATCGCCTTTGGGGTATAACTTACTTTTCCTGCATAAAGAAACCACGGTATAGAGCACCTGGTAAGAAAAACACACAGCGAACAATAAGCCAATCCAACGGTTGGCCATATACAGCATATCCATATTCATTTCTCCAATTTCAAACTGTACTATCCGATATAGTACAAATAGAGTATATGTCATACGCATCCGTTTGTCAAGATATTGGAAAAGAAAAAATGGTTGACAAATCTCCGTTTTTACGTTATTCTATAATACAAAGCGATGAAGGAAAAAAGTACATGGCACTTACAGCTTCAGAGAACCTGCGGTTGGTGCAAGCAGGTGCGTGGGCCCATGGAAATACATTCCGGAGCTGTCGGCTGAAATTTCAGTAGGCTGGACCGTGTGCGCACGTTATCGCGTTAGGGTATACTGCGCTTGCTTCGTACCCGTGAGGCCGCTTTTGTGAGAAAGCGGTAAAATGAGGTGGTACCGCGATTTATTTCGCCCTCTGTAGAGAATACAGGGGGATTTTTTATTGCCCCCGCAAGAGAAAGAAAGGATGTACAAACTATGGGAATCTATGAGGAACTGCAGGCCCGCGGCCTGATTGCCCAGGTAACCAACGAAGAAGAAATCCGCGAAATGGTAAACAACGGCAAAGCAACGTTCTACATCGGCTTTGACTGCACCGCTGACAGCCTGACTGCCGGTCACTTTATGGCCCTCACGCTGATGAAACGTCTGCAGATGGCCGGCAACAAGCCCGTTGCCCTGATTGGCGGCGGCACTACCATGATCGGTGACCCCTCCGGCCGTACCGACATGCGCAAAATGCTCACCAAAGAAGATATTGATCACAATGCCGATTGCTTTAAGCGCCAGATGGAGCGCTTCATCGAATTTGGTGAGGGCAAAGCCCGTATGGTGAACAATGCCGATTGGCTGCTGAAGCTCAACTACGTTGATCTGCTCCGCGAAGTGGGCGCCTGCTTCTCCGTAAACAACATGCTGCGT
>JAFYOA010000227.1 GCA_017547865.1 Clostridia bacterium | reverse complement strand
TTATTCCGTCCGACAAGCACCGTATAACCTTCTGTGGTGGTAAAGCGCAGCGGATCGCTGGGCTTCTCTGCCCCGCCTTTCTGCTTGTTCTTACGAATATAGCCCTGCTCCGAAAGTTCTGCACGAATCTCGCCAAGATCTTTTTCCGTTTCGGCACGGCTCATTTCGTCCAGTACGGTATCAATATACTCAAGTTCTTTCCGCGCAGAAGAAATTTGCTCTGCCAGTTTTTCTTCAGCCGTCTTTGCCTTACGATAGTCTTTATAATATTTTTGGGCATTTGCAGAAGCAGACAGCGCCGGATCGAGTTTCACCGTCAGCATGGCACAATCCGGATCGTAAAAATTCATCAGCGAAACTTTTTCCGCGCCTTTTTCAATAGCATAGAGATTTGCGTTGATTAAATCACCACAAATGCGCAGATGCTCTCTGTTAGCGCATTCCGCCAATTCTTCCTGCTGCAGGCCGATTTTTCTTGTCAAACGTTCCGAGGTGTTTGTCAGCAAGCGAAGAAGATCCTGCTGGCGCACACGCATGCGCTCCTGGCGATCTTTTTCACTGTAAAAATCATCCAAAAGCCGAGAGAAACCCTCTGCCTGCGAGACAAGTGCTGCTGTGCCGTACTGGTTCGGCTCCATAAATGAAAAGTCCATCGGCTTTCCATCTCTGTTTTTCACCAGGAATGGTATACCGCTGCAGCTGCGTACAGTATCAATCAGCCGCTGCAGGAAAAAGGACAAGCGATCCCAATGGTTATCCGTCATACTGCGAACAGAAATATCCGCACCGCGGCCTACCTGAAATTCAAGTTCGCGGCAGACCACGGGTGAAACGCCCTGCAGCACATTTAACAGTGCCTTATTCAGCTTGGCATCGCCGGGAATGTCCCGCAGGCGCTGAACGATTTCTTCTGTCTCCGCTTCCAGCATACAGAGCTTGTCCTGTGCCGGCGGCAGATGATACGTGACACCGGGTAGCACCAGACGTTCGGAACTCATTTCTGCGTCTACACGTTTCAGCGCATCCAGAACCTTACCGTTTTCATCCACAATGATCACGTTGCTGTATCGTCCCATGACTTCCATGGCAAGCTGCAGCGGAACGTGGTCACCCAGTTCGTTGACTGTATCGAAGGTAAAAAGCAGCAAACGCTCCAGCCCGGGCTGCTCAATGGAAACAAGCCTGGCACTGGCCAGGCGTTTTCTCAAAAGCATGCACAGCATGGGCGGCTGCTTCGGATTTTCAATTTTTTCCTGGGTAAAATGCACCCGGGGACTATTCGCTCGAGCGGAAAACAAAATCCGGAAATTTTCTTCTCTTGTTCGCAATCCAACTACGATTTCTTCTTTATTTGGCTGGTAGATTTTATCCACGCGCGCATCCAGCGCCCGCGTTTCCATCTCCTGCTTGATATGACGCAGAAAAGCGCCGTCCAAAGCCATACTGTTTCCTCCGTTACAGGGTTACATACGGTTCTTCCGTATGGTTCGTCAGAATATATTCCACGCCAGGCACAGCCTGCTGCAAGTATTTTTGCAAACCGGCCAAAACCGGAAACTCCGTGGCATGGTGCCCGCACAGTGCCATGGGCATGCCCACGGCTGCAGCATCCAGCACTTCATTGTGTTTGGCTTCACCGGTGATGTACAAATCGGCACCGGCACATTTTGCAAGTGCGGCGTAATCACCGCCGGCGCCGCCGCAAAGTGCAACTCTCTGCACGGTATTGGGGATTTCCGTCACTTTGATGCAGCCGCATCCCAGCTGTTCTTTTACGCTGTTTAAAAAATCTTTTCCGTCTGCTGGTTCGTTCAAATCACAGATACGCAAAAGTTTTTCTGCGTCCTCCGGGATTGTGGAAAACTTTTCAAACCCAAGTTTCTTTGCCAAAGCGGTATTCACGCCATATGTATCGGCTATATCAAGGTTGGTATGGGCACAAATCGCCGCCAAACCTTTTTGAGCCAAACGATAAACCGGAGAATTCATCTCCACATTGCGCAGCGGATGAAAAATAACGGGATGATGGCTGATGATCAGCTGCACATTAAGTTTTACAGCCTCATCAATAACCGCCGGCGTAATATCCAAAGCCAGCAAGGCGCGTTCCACGCCCTGCTCCCTTCCGCCTACCGACAAACCGGAATTATCAAAATCCATGGCAGTTGAAAAAGGTGCAATGGCATCGATGGCATCAAAAATATTTCCAACTGTGCGCATAGCAGTTCTCCTTAACAATAACGTTGTGCAATCTGTTCCTGTATTTTCAGCAGTGCATCGGCCTGTTCAGTGTCACCTGTATGACGCAAACCGCCCTCTTTTGCTTTCAAAGAGGTCAGCACACGGCAGGCATAAACTGCACTTTCCTCGCCGCCGGGCAGCAGTTTACCCATGTATTCCCACACCAAATCGTGTTCTTCCATCTTTTCATTCTTTTCTACGCAGAGCACAGAATAGACTCTTCCGGCCGCAGAAACAGCCACTTCCTCTGTAATTTCCATACCGAGCTTCAAAAGACCGCGACGAAGCTCCGGCGCCATAGTCATAGGCTGCAAAATCAACCGCATTCCCTTTTTGCAAGCCCAAGGCGCATCTGTTAAAATACGCAGGATCAGTTCCCCGCCCATGCCGGCAATGGTAATATCGTCTACTTCTCCGTCTTTTACCAAAGCAAGACCGTCGCTCAAGCGGCAGTCCATCCGTTCCAACACACCGTAATGAAGTGCATTTTCTTTGGCAGAAGACAACGGACCCGGGCGAATATCCGCTGCGATGGCAGAGGGCACCACGCCGTCCAGAAGCAGCCGTATGGGCAAATAACCGTGGTCGGTACCGATATCGGCCAGTCGGCTGCCTGGGCGCACAAAAGCCGCGCAAGCCGCCAAACGGGCATCCAATGTAAATTCTCTCATATTTTCATAAAACAAGCCGCCCGGCGATGAACGACGGGCGGCAGCAGCACATGTTTAATTACTTACCGGCCAGATGTTCGTTGATCTTCTTCACCAGTTCATCCACATCTGCACCGTGAACGGCGCAAGCCTGTTCCAGGGTCTCGCCACGGGAAGCCGGGCAGCCCAAGCAATGCATGCCGATGGACAGGAAGATGGGAGCAAGGGTCTGATCAATATCCAGAAGATCGCCAACAATGGTGTCTTTGGTAACGATGGTTGCCATATGCAATTCCTCCAAATTAAAAGTCTATACTTTTATTATAATACCCAATGCTTGTTTTTGCAATACAAGCCCATTACTTCTTGGGGTAAATTTTCTCAGCACCGCCCATATAAGGACGCAGGGCAACAGGAATATTCACAGAACCGTCTTCGTTGAGGTTGTTTTCCAGGAAGGCGATGAGCATACGGGGCGGAGCCACCACGGTGTTGTTCAGGGTATGGGCGAAATACTTGCCTTCGCTGCCATTGACACGGATCTTCAGGCGGCGGGCCTGGGCATCACCGAGATTGGAGCAGCTGCCCACCTCGAAATACTTCTTCTGACGGGGAGACCAGGCTTCCACGTCGATGGACTTGACCTTCAGGTCGGCCAGGTCACCGGAACAGCATTCCAGAGTGCGCACCGGAACATCCAGAGAACGGAACAGATCAACGGTGTTCTGCCACAGCTTTTCGAACCACATGGGGCTGTCTTTGGGCTCGCAGACAACGATCATTTCCTGCTTTTCAAACTGGTGGATACGGTAAACA
>JAFYOA010000226.1 GCA_017547865.1 Clostridia bacterium | reverse complement strand
GACCAAGAACGTTTACGAACTGCCCAACGGCAACTGCCTGCTGCTGTTCAAGGACGACTGCACCGGCAAAGACGGCGTGTTTGATCCCGGTGAAAACTCTGTTGGCCTGACCATCGAAGGCGTGGGCGATGTGAACCTGCGCATGTCTATTTATTTCTTTGAAAAGATCAACGCTGCCGGCATCCGTACCCACTATGTCAACGCCAACCTGGAAGACACCACCATGGAAGTTCTGCCTGCCAAGGTGTTCGGCAAGGGTCTGGAAGTTATCTGCCGTGAGCGTGCCGTGGGTTCCTTCATCCGCCGTTACGGTTCTCTGATCGAATCCGGCACCAAGCTGCCTTCTTATGTGGAAACCACTCTGAAGGACGATGAAAAGGGCGATCCGCTGATCACCAAGGATGCTCTGGTTGCCATTGGTGTCATGACCGACGAGCAGTATGAGGACCTGAAGGATATGACCCAGAAGATCACCAAGATCGTTGCTGACGATCTGGCCGAAAAGGGTATGGAGCTCTACGACATTAAGTTTGAGTTCGGTTACGATCCCCAAGGCAATGTTATGCTCATCGATGAAGTCGCTTCCGGTAACATGCGTGTATACAAGGATGGCGAATACGTCGATCCTATGACCCTGAACAAGCTGTTCTTTGCCTGATTTTTCCAACGTTTGAGTGATGATTACGGAACGGCGGATTTTTTCCGCTGTTCCGTGAATTTCTGTTTCTACCACCACAGGTGGCGTAAACCAATGCGGAGGTAATAATTTGGGCGGTTTTTTTGGTGCGGTCTCTCACAGAGATTGCGTACTTGATATTTTCTTTGGTGTAGACTACCATTCTCACCTGGGTACTCACCAGGGTGGTATGGCTGTTTACAATGAGGAACAGGGGTTTCAGCGTCAGATTCATAACATCAGCAACACCCCGTTCCGTACAAAATTCGATAATGACCTGCAGAAGTTTTCCGGCAACAGTGGTATTGCCTGTATCAGCGATAACGATCCCCAGCCGCTGCTGGTGAGATCCCACTTGGGTTTGTATGCTATTACCACGGTGGGGCAGATCAACAATGCCGAAGAACTGGTGGATGAGTATTTTTCCGATCACGATCATCAGCTTATGGCCATGGGTTCCGGAAAAGTCAATACAACGGAACTGACCGCAGCGCTGATCAATCGGAAGGACTCCATTGTAGAAGGCATTCGTTATATGCAGGAAGTGATCGATGGTTCCATGACCATTCTGCTGCTGGATAAGGACGGCATTATTGCCGCCCGCGATAAAATGGGCCGCTTGCCGGTTCTTTTGGGCAAAGCAGAAGATGGTTATTGCGTTTCGTTTGAATCGTTTGCTTACAACAAACTTGGGTACGACGATGAATACGAACTGGGTCCCGGTGAAATCGTGCGGATCCGTGCCGATGGCTACGAGACCATTGGTGCTGCAGGAAAAGAAATGAAGATCTGTGCCTTCCTGTGGTCGTATTACGGCTATCCCAATTCCAACTACGAAGGTAAAAACGTAGAAGTTATGCGCTGCAGAAACGGCGAAATTATGGCCCGCGATGAAGCAGCCCGTGGCGTTATGCCCGATGTGGATTTTGTGGCCGGTGTGCCGGATTCCGGTGTACCCCATGCCATTGGTTATGCCAATCAAAGTCACAAGCCGTTTGCCCGGCCTTTCGTAAAATATACGCCTACA
The DNA here is from genome assembly GCA_017547865.1 of Clostridia bacterium. Next base: position 606 of record JAFYOA010000226.1, on the reverse strand, counting down.
TGGCCCCGTTCCTTTACGCCTACCAGCCAGAAGGTGCGTAACCAGGTGGCAAAAATGAAGCAGATCCCGGTTCCGGAACTGATTCAGGACAAGAAGCTGCTTTTTGTGGACGATTCCATCGTTCGTGGCACCCAGCTGCGGGAAACCGTAGAGTTCCTGTATGAAAGCGGCGCAAAAGAAGTGCATATGCGCTCTGCCTGCCCGCCGATCATGTATGGCTGCAAATATCTGCATTTTTCCAGCAGCAATTCCGAAATGGAACTGCTGGCCCGCGCCACTGTGCGGGAACTGGAAGGGGAAGAGGGAGACAAGCATCTGCAGGAATATGCCAATCCTTCTACCGAGCGCGGCCAGTGCCTGCTGAAGTCCATCTGCAATAAGCTTGGATTCCATTCTTTGGGTTATCAGTCGCTGGACGGCCTGCTGGAGGCCATTGGCATTGATAAGGAACGTGTGTGCACGTATTGCTGGACCGGCAAAGAATAAGCGCAGCACGTTACATTATACGTCGAAAACAGTTTCCGATACTTTCAATATAAAAGCAAAGGAGCTTTTCAAAATGGATCACAAGAATTCCCATTCCGCCAGCTACGCTGCCGCCGGTGT
>JAFYOA010000225.1 GCA_017547865.1 Clostridia bacterium | reverse complement strand
GAAAACGCATTTGTGGCGGATTTCATCGGTGAATCCAATATTGTCAACGGCGTGATGAAGGCCGACTACCGGGTGCAGTTTGCCGGGCATGAATTCCAGTGCCTGGATAAGGGCTTTGACCGCAACGAGCCCGTGGACGTGGTGGTTCGCCCGGAAGACGTGGACATCGTTCCCAAAGAAAAAGGCATGCTGCAGGGCACCGTGACCTCCGTCACCTTCCTTGGCGTGCATTACGAGATCATTGTGGATATCAACGGCTTCAAGTGGATGATTCAGACCACCGACGAAGCCTTTGAAGGCCAGGAGATCGGCCTGTACATTGAGCCGGATGCCATTAATATCATGAAGAAGTCCAAGTATTCCGGCAAGTACGGTGACTACAGCTCTTACAGCGACGAGCTGGATGAGATCGGCAGCATCGGTGAGGACGAAAGCGCCTCCGAATGATCTTCTCCGTTTTCAGTTGGGAAAACGATGGAAAGGAATGAGTTTCGTGGAAGAAAAATCTTCGTGGGGCCGCCGCCTTCTGCTGTCGCCCTATGCCCTGTGGTCGGCGCTGTTCATTGTAGTGCCCCTGGCCATTGTGGTTTACTATACATTTACAGATGCCAACGGCGCTTTCACCATGAACAATGTGATGGCGCTGGGAGATTACGCCGATATTTTCGGTGTTTCCGTCTGGTATTCTCTCATTGCCACGGTCATCACCCTGCTGGTGGCCTATCCCTTTGCTTATTGCCTCAGCCGCTGGCCGGAGCATGCCCAGGGTATCCTGGTGATGCTGGTGATGCTGCTCATGTGGATGAACATGCTCATCCGCACCTATTCCTGGATGAATATTCTGGAAAACAACGGCATCATCAATAATTTCCTCGGCTTTTTCGGTATTGAGCCCATTAAAATGATCGGCACCCCCGGTGCGGTCATCTTCGGTATGATCTACAACTACTTCCCCTACATGGTCATCCCGATCTACAACGCCATCTCCAAAATCGAGCCTTCTTTGCTGGAAGCGGCAGAAGACCTCGGTTCCAACGGCTGGTCCAAGATACGCCGGATCATTATGCCCATGAGTATGCCCGGTGTTATTTCCGGCATCACCATGGTGTTCGTGCCTTCCGTCAGTACCTTCTACATTTCGCAGAAGCTGGGCGGCGGCAAGATCATGCTCATCGGCGACGCCATCGAGCGGCAGATCCAGGTTTCTTACAACTATAACCTGGGTGCAGCCATTTCCTTCGTGCTGATGATCCTCATTCTGGTAAGCCTTGCCATTATGAACCGCTTTACCGATGATGAAGACGGAGGTATGATCGTATGAGAAAGTACCTCGATAAGATCTTCACCGTGCTGGTGTTTGTGGTGCTGTATGCCCCTCTGCTGGTTATGGTGCTCTTCTCTTTCAACGAAGGGAAAAGTACATCGGTGTTCTCCGGTTTTTCCCTGCGCTGGTACGGTGAGCTTTTCGCCAGCAGCGGTACCATTACCGCCCTGCGCAACACCCTGGTGCTGGCGGTGGCCTCTGCTGTGATCGCCACCATCCTCGGCACCCTGGCGGCCATTGGCATCTATTTTCTTCGTAACCGCTTTGTGCGTTCCTCGGTGATGATGGTGACCAATATCCCCATGATGAACCCGGATATCGTCACCGGCGTTTCGCTGATGCTGCTGTTCGTGTTTGCGGGCCGTATGCTGGGCAGCTCCAATTCCCTCAGCTTCTGGACGCTTCTCATTGCCCACGTTACCTTTAACCTGCCGTATGTTATTCTGAACGTGCTGCCTAAGCTGAACCAGGCGGACCCTCGCCTGCAGGAGGCGGCCCAGGACCTTGGCAGCACCCCTGCCCGTGCCTTTGTGGATGTGGTCCTGCCCTTCATTACCCCCGGCGTTGTTTCTGGCTTCCTCATGGCTTTCACCCTGTCGCTGGATGACTTTGTCATCAGCTACTACACCACCGGCGCAGATTACCAGACCCTGCCGCTGAAGATCTTCGCCATGACGAAGAAGACCGTGAAGCCCGATATGTACGCCCTGTCCACCCTGATTTTCCTTACGGTGCTGGTGCTGCTGCTGGCCATCAACGTGGTGCAGATGCGCCCGGCCGACAGCAAAAAGAACCCCGGAGCCGCCAAGCGCCGCAGAGTGCTGAAGCGCGGTGTGGCAGCTGCCCTGTGCCTGCTGGTTGTGTTTGCCGGCGCGGCCATCTTCCTGGGCGGCGGTGTGGTGCAGAACGATGAAGATACCATCCCTGTGGTGGGTACATATTCCGATGAATACGCCGGTACCACGCTGAATGTTTTCAACTGGGGTGAATATATCTCCGATGGTTCCGATGATTCCCTGGATGTGAACGCAGAATTTGAAAAGCTGACGGGCATTAAGGTGAATTACCTGAACTACGAAAGCAACGAAGCCATGTATGCCAAGCTGAAGAGCGGCGCCGTGTCGTACGATATTATCATTCCCTCCGATTACATGGTGCAGCGACTGATCAGCGAAAACATGGTGCAGGAGCTGGACTTCTCCAAGCTGGATAACTATCGATTCATCTCCGATGAGTACAAGAGCCTGTATTTCGATCCGGAAGATATCTATTCCGTGCCTTACAGCGTGGGTATGGTGGGCCTTATCTACAACACCACCATGGTGGAAGAAGCTCCCACCAGCTGGAGCGTGATGTGGGATGAACGTTATGCCGATAACATCCTTACCTTCAATAACTCCCGCGATGCCTTTGCCATTGCCCAGATGCTGCTGGGCCTGGATCTCAACTCCACCAATACGGCGGACTGGGATGCTGCCGCCGCCAAGCTGATGGAACAGAACGATGTGCTGCAGGGCCGCGTAATGGACGAAGTCTTCAATAAAATGGAAGGCGGCAACGCTGCCATTGCACCCTACTATGCCGGTGACTTCTACACCATGGCAAAGCACAACGAAGACCTGGCTTTTGTGTACCCCGAAGAAGGCGTGAACATTTTTGTAGACTCTGTGTGCGTGCCCAGCAATGCCCAGAACTACGAAGCCGCCATGATGTACATCAACTTCCTGATGGAACCCGAAGTGGCCCTGGCCAATGCGGAATACATTTGCTACGCCAGCCCCAATACCGCGGTGGTAGAGAACGACAACTACTCCTTCAAGGGGGACGAGGTTCTGTACCCCTCTGCAGAAAACAAACCCAAGACCCAGTATTTCCACGATCTCGACCCGGCCATTCGTACTTATTATGAAAAGCTGTGGGAAGCTATTGTGAAGAACTGATCTCAAAGCCCGTCGGCAGCCCCGGCGGGCTTTTTTGCGAAAGGCGAACCTATGAAAGAAGATGCGATCCTTTCCGTTCGTGAACACCCGGAATGGAAAGATAAAGCCGCCCGGTGGTTCCATGAAAAATGGGGCATACCCCTGGCTGCCTACGAAGAAAGTATGGAAGACTGCCTGCACACCGCTGGCCTCGTGCCCCGCTGGTATGTGGCGGTGAACGGCCGGGAGATTCTCGGCGGGCTGGGCGTGATCGAAAATGATTTTCACGAGCGGAAAGACCTGACCCCCAACGTGTGCGCCGTGTATGTGGAACCTGCCTGCCGCGGGCAGGGGATTGCCGGCCGGCTGCTGCACCGTGTGTGCGAAGAGTTTGAAAAAATGGGGATCGATACCCTGTACCTGCTGACCGACCATGACAGCTTTTACGAACGGT
>JAFYOA010000224.1 GCA_017547865.1 Clostridia bacterium | reverse complement strand
GTTCCAAATCACGCAGTCTTCCCGGTAGGGGAACCGCTCCGGGTGTTCATCGATGTACTTGCCCAGCGCTTCGCCGTAGCCAAGCCCCAGCACCGCGCCCTGCTGAATGGCTTCGTTCATCCAGCCGCCGGTCTCTTCCCACATACCAAAGGAACCGTCTTCAATGGCGGTGGGCACGTGTTCGGAAGTACCGCCAAGGCAGGCCAGTTCGAAATCGTGGATGCTGCAGGCACCGTTGCCGGCGATGTGGGTGATGTACCCCTGCTTCATCAGGGCAATGAGGTACGGCGAAAGACCGCACTTGATCACGTGCGCACCCATGGAGAAGATGATCTCCCGGCCTTCTTTGGCGGCCTTTTTCACACGGGCTGCCAGTTCATTAAAGTCTTCATCTCCCCAGGCGGGCACTTCGTACACACCGGGGCGCTTCAGGTTATCGATTCGCACCAGGTTGGTGCGGTTTTCTGCCGATTGTGTTTTGATTCCGAAAAAATCCAACGTCATTTTTCTGCGTTCCATTGTTTATACCCCCAAAAAAGCAAGCAGTTCGTTTGCCTCTGTAAAATCACCGCAAATAATATCCGCACCGGCCAAAATCAGCCGCTCGCGCTTCACGGCATCCACACCGCCGTTTCGTTCATCGGTCGCCAGGCCCACGGCACGGGCACCGGCCTCTTTGCCCAGGCGGATCTCCACCTTGCCGTCGCCGATCACTGCCACTTCGCTGCCCTGCAGGCCTTCTTCTTCCAGCAGGCGGGCCATTACTTTCTCTTTGGAGCAGTTTTCCTCTCCCACCGGCGCACCGGCAATAAGAGTAAAATACTGCGCCACTCCCAAAGCCTCGGCTTCCCGGCACACATCCGGGTGATCGGTGCCGCTGGCAACATACAGCTTTATGCCGCGGCTGCACAGGGCTTTCAAAAATTCCTCGCTCCCCTTGATCAGGTAATCCTCCCGGGGGATGCATCCTTCCTCCAGGTTTTTCAGCCGTTCGTTCACATTTTCCATCAGGCGGCGGTTGTATTCCGCCTTATACCACCAGGGGTCGGTGGGCGCGCCCGGGTTGTTGCCGCGCTCCTGCACGGCCGCCGCCAGCCACTTCATCTGGTGAATGGTCTGGATGCCGGTGGATTCTCCAATGTAAGTTTCCACTTCCCGCTCCAGCTCTTCCCCATAGGGTTTGCCGCCGGAGATCATCTCCAGCATCAGCGGTTTCATCACCTGTTCCCAACCGCAGCGCAGGGTGGAAATCGTTCCGTCAAAATCGAACAGCACCGCCCGCACCGGGCTTTTCGGCGTGGTTGCACAAATGGTTTCCATCGTTGTCTCCTTATTCACCAATCAGCTGCACAGAAACACCGTTGGGATCTTTTACATAGAAGAAATGCACACCCGGGCGGGGAGAACGCATCTCCGAAAGTTCGTATCCGGCCGCCTGCAGACGGTCATAGGCGCCCTGCACATCATCGCAATGGAAACCCACATCGATGCCGGAACCCTTGTAAATATTCTCCGTCTCCTGAATCAGTTCCACCGGCACGTCATCCGGGGTCTCTGCCAAAAACACAATGGGGGCACGGGGGCGCATATCCCGCTGGATCTTCAGGCCGATCACATCGGTGTAGAAGGCGATGGATTTCTCCATATCTGCCACGCGGATGGTCACATGTTCCATTTTCATAGATTTATCCTCCCTGTTCTGCCGTTTCGTCTTCCGGCAATTCTTTCAGCATACGAATGGTGCGGTAAATTTCGCCGCAGGCGGGGCACTTCCAGTCGCAATCGCTTTTCTTCGCCTTTTTATGCAGGTGCTCAAGCTGTGCGCCGCCGCATTTTGGGCAAAGCGTAGGTTCACCGGTCCACAGGCGCTTTAAAAAACGGACTTCCTCTTCCCGGCTGGCGGTGTACATAGCCGCACCTCCCTTTGCTTTTGCATAGCCCGGCGGGCTGTTTTCTTCATTATAGCAACATCCGACTGTCTTGTACAGCCCCCAAAACATCAAATCCCGCCTGCCTTTCGACAAGCGGGAACAGATTTATTCTTCCAGCCGCAGCATAAAATGATCGTAAAAATCAGAGGGCTTCTGCAACTCTTCATCCATATGTTCAAAGCCGTAGCGCTCGGTCAGCGTGGGTTCACCGGAAAACAGATTGGTGCCCAATCCCAGTCGTTCGCCTTCAATCTCCACCCCCAGCGCCGCCAGCATGGTGGGGAACAGATCGAAACTGCCAAACTGCCGGTTGGTCTCCTGTTCCGGCACCGCAGCGGCATTCAAAAAGCAATTGTAAGTGGTGCGAATGTACTCTTCCTCCAAACCGGAAAGGAAATTGGGATCCATGGTCAGGTGATCGCCGCTGATCACAATGGCTGTATTCTCATAAAACGGCTGGCTCATCACCCACCGCACAAAGTCATCCACCTGCCGGGAAGAACACGCCAACACGTTGGCATACTGCTCTTCGTATTCATTGCCGCACAGGCGGCACACATATCCATCGGGGAAGTGGGTATCCACTGTAAGCATGGTAAAGTTGAAAGGCTCACTGCTCTTAGCCAGCTCGGTCAGGGTCTCTTTGGCGCAGGCAAACAGCTTTTCGTCTTCGCAGCCCCACCACACATCGTAGTCGCCGGGCAGGTCGCCCTCTTCTTTCATGGCTTCCAGGTCAATGATCTCATAATCGCCGTGCTCGCTGAAGTAGATTTCTTTATCGGCAAACTCCGCATTGGAACCCAACAGAAAGGCCTGCCGATAACCCTGCGCCTGCAGAATATCTCCCAAAGCCGTGGCGCCGGGCAGGTATTCGCCGCCTTCACCAAAGCCATCGTCAAACAGCGGCGCCTTAATGGGCAGCCCGGCGGTTTGCGCCACCAGCGCCGCAGCGGTTCAGGTGGTCCCTTCGTAAGAATACGGCCCGCCCAGGTCTTCATCGTGTGAAAAGCTCACATTCTCCCGGGCAAGTTTGGTCAGTTCCGGAATATAATCCGCCGTAATCGGCTCTCCTGCAGCGGTTTCACCAAAGGTATTTTCCATAGATTCCAGGTAAATACAGATCAAATTGCGCTTTTCTTTTGGAAACGTCAGCTGCACGGTGCGGGGATCGGCATAATGGTTCTCTATAAAAGAAGATTCTTCTGAAAAATGGTTGCCAACATAGGCAGCAACGTTGGTTTGTACCAAAAAGGCTGTGCAGGCCACGCCCAGCAGCACCACTGCCAAAGCAACACGGTGCAAGCGAAAAAACAGGCAGGTTTTGCCGGTACAATATGCCGTGTACCATTGTTTTTTCAAAAGTTTTTTTACCCCGCCGGAAAGCAGCGCATACACCACCTGCATTGCCGTGGTAAGCAACAATGCACCGCAAAGGGCAAACAGAATATTATCCATCGCTCCACCACCGTCGGAACCTTCACCGGAGGTTTGAGCGTGGTACAAAAACTGGCCGATACTCACCTCATCGTAGGTGCTCAGCAGCCGGGCGGTGAGGAAAAACAGGAAATTCGCCGCCAGTGCCAGCAACCCGGCCACCAGGCGTTTTTTACGCTGTGCGGTATCGTTCATCTGTTTTTTCCTCCTTATATTGTCATTGTTTATATTATATTTTACCACGGTTCCGTCTGTGTGTCATCGGTTTTTCCGTGAGAACTTTTCTCCTTTTGCCGCGCATGCAAAAAGCCAGCCCACATAACGGACTGGCTTTTGTTAACAAATTAATACAGCTTTGCGCCGGCGGGAATCAGGATCGACCGGGATTTATTTTTTGTAGAACATCTGCAAAAAAGCATGGGTCGCTTCAAAATGATCGTAATACCGCTCGATGCTCAGTTCACGCTTGCCAAATTCTTCTTTAAACGCGTTGTACGCCGCCCTTGCTTCCTGCACCTTTCCCGTGCAGCGCAGGGCGAAGAACCCCGCAACACCGGTGCAGTAATCGGCATAATCAACCAGCAGCCGCACCGCCACGGTTTGCACACGGTAGGGCATATTGCGGAAAGGCAGCAATGCTTCTTTCAGCGCTTCGGCCACGCCCTTCACCGCCAGGAACTTTTCTTCCATGGCAGGGTTGGTGAATTTTTCAGCTGTCTGCATAATGGAGTGCCGGCATTCCAAATAGCTCTGCGGCATCAGCTCGTCGATGGTCTTCAGAAAATCCATGACGGTCTGCGCGGCGGCACCGTAGGCATGCTGCATATAATCCTCGATCATGCTCTCCAGCGGCTGGGATTCATCAAACAGCGTCTGCGCGTACACATAGAAGCTGAGGCCATTGGGGAAAAAGCAGCGCTGGCTGCAGTCTTCCACAATGCCGCGGAAACCGTTCATGCTGTAGGACTTCACGTCCTCGTGCACCCGCCTGGCAAAGCTCAGCACGCCGGGGGCAAAGAACTGGTGGAGCCAAAAATGGTATTCGCACACAAAAGAATTGCAGGGAGCGAATTCACGCCAAAGCACCGTGTGGGCCAGGTGCTCCTCCAGCGTATCCAAACGACCGTCCCGGTTCAGTTCATAGGGGCGATAGTAGTCGATTTTGGGATTTTTGCCCACAGAATAGGTGTAACTGCGGGTAATAGGGCTGGTGATCATGGAAAAACGATCGGGATTCTTCAGTTTTTCCACCAGGGGCGGCCAGGCGGTATCGGAATATGCACAGAACACCACACGGGTACGCAGCCCCCGGCGAGTCATTTCCTCGTCCAGCTCGTTGAGCAGGATCACATACCAGTCGGACGGATTCTTCTTCCGGCAATCCGCACATTCGCAATGGTTTTGCTGGCCATCCGCCAGCCATACGTGCAGATAATCCACGTGGAAGTTCACCTGGGCATAATCAGCCACAAAATCAACGAAGATCTTCCGGGCCTCCGGGTTAGACATACAAAAATTGGTGTTCAGCGCCACACCTTTGTACAGATCCCGTTCGCCGTCGATGAGCGCCAGGTACTTGCGGTTTTCCTCGGGAAAATCCTTTTGGAACTTCACCCAGCCCGCGGAGGAATCAATGCCAAAGGCGTCGGCTGTCCAGCCATGGCCTTTATCGTGGAACTGCATCCCGCGTTTGGCAATCTCCACCTCGCACACACGCTTCCACTGCAGCACCGTTTCTTCAGAAACCGGTTCCGGCTCCCGGTTCATATCATTGTTTCTATGGTTATAGTACCAATCGTAATAAACATGGGGATTGTCGAATTCGATCATGTACATATTCATGCCGATCTTGGGCTGGAAATCGATGGTCTCGATCATTGCCTGCTGGCTTTCCGCGCCTTCGTTGCATTGGCCGCGATACCGGTTGTCGGCCATTTTGTGGTAGCAAACGGCTTCCACCGTGCGCACGGGGATAAATTCACCGTCAATACCCGGGAACAGCCAGCGGCAGCCGTTGAGAGTGAGATATTTATACACCGCCAACAGCACGCTGCGGGGATTGGAGCCGGCAATGACGCCGCCCTCCGCAGTGGTATCAATATGAACGATATCGTCCAAAAACGGATCCGTGGCCTCCGTGGTATCCATGTCGAAATCCGCCATCAGGCCCAACCGGAAGCCCTCCGCCCGGGGATCCGAATCGATGGTGATCTCGCCGCACAGGGGCATCATCATGCGCAGGTACTTTTTCAGTTCCTCCGCCGCAAAGTCCACCACGGGATTTTCCGTGATTTTATGAATGGTGTAAAACACAGCCAACTCCTCCAATCATCAAACATATAGATTGTCCAACTTATTCTATCACATTCTATGTGCCGCGTCTCACTTTTTACTGAATTTTTACACAAATAATCCAATATATTCGTTTTTTTCACAAAAAGAAAACCCGCTCATCGAAAAATGAGCGGGTGACAGATTCAATTAGTACAGCTTTGCGCCGGCAGGGATGCGGTTGCTGACCATGAGGAGGTTCAGGCGCTCTTCGCCGTTTTCGCTGTGGATGGCGCTAAGCAGCATGCCGTTGCTCTCCATGCCCATCATGGCACGGGGCGGCAGGTTGGTGATGGCGATCAGGGTCTTGCCCACCAGTTCTTCCGGCTCGTAATAAGCGTGAATACCGGAGAGAATGGTGCGCTCGGTGCCGGTGCCGTCGTCCAGAGTAAACTTCAGCAGCTTCTTGGACTTCTTCACAGCCTCGCAGGCCAGCACTTTTCGGGCACGTAAATCAGACTTGGTGATGGTCTCTAAATCCACAAAATCAGTGAAGAGCGGCTCGATCTCCACATTGGAGAAGTCGATCTTTTCTTCCACAACAGGCATTTCAGCCGCAGCGGGAGCACTCTTCTTTTCCACCTTGGGGCCGTCATCCATGGGCTTCATGGTGGGGAACAGAATGACTTCACGGATGGTATCGGCGCCGGTGAACAGCATAACGGCACGGTCGATGCCCATGCCCATGCCGCCCGTGGGAGGCATGCCGTATTCCATGGCGGTGAGGAAATCTTCATCCAGCATCTCGGTCTCGTCGTCGCCGCGTTCGCGCTGCTCCACCTGCTTCATAAAGCGGGCGCGCTGGTCGATAGGATCGTTCAGTTCGGAATAGGCGTTGCCCATTTCGCTGTGGCAAATGAAGAATTCAAAACGCTCGGTAAGGCGGGGATCCTGAGGAGAACGCTTGGTGAGGGGAGAAACCTCCACCGGGTACATGGTGATGAAAGTGGGCTGAATGAGGTGTTCTTCCACTTTCTGATCGAAGCAGGCGTACAGGGCATTGCCCCAGGTCTTTTCGGCGGCTTCGGCCAGTTCCACACCCACAGCCTTGGCAGCGGCCACGGCTTCGGCATCGTCGGTGATGGCATCAAAGTCAACGCCCACGTACTTCTTAACGGCTTCCACCATGGTCATGCGGGGCCAGCCGGGGGTCAGGTCGATCTTCTCGCCCATCCACTCCAGTTCGTAGGTG
>JAFYOA010000223.1 GCA_017547865.1 Clostridia bacterium | reverse complement strand
GCCTATACTTCCGATGCTGCTTCCGCTGCCGATAAGGCCGTGTCTTTCTGTGCCGGTGCCTGATCCCCTTTGCCGTTAAGAGGAGTTATTATACAATGAATGTTCGCGAAATGCTGTGGGAAGTCGCCCGTTCCGATTCGCAGCGTGCACTGCCCATTCTTTCGTTCCCTGCCGTGCAGAAGATGGACGCCGATGTGGAAGAAATGGTGAAAAGTTCTGAACTGCAGGCCCAGGCAATGCAGATCATCGCCCGGGATACCAATACACTGGCCGCCGTCAGCCTGATGGATCTTTCTGTGGAAGCGGAGGCGTTTGGTGCGCAGATCCGTTTTTCCAAGGACGAAGTTCCGGTGGTCACCGGTCAGCTGGTTTCGGATGAAGACGAAGCCAACGACCTGGAAGTGCCCACGCTGGAAGCCGGACGTGCCCTGACTTGTGTGGAAGGCGTGCGTCTTGCCAAAGAGCGCATCACCGACAAGCCAGTGATTGCCGGTATGATCGGTCCGTATTCTCTGGCTGGTCGTTTGATGGATGTTACCGAAATCATGTATATCTGTTACGATGAGCCTGAGACCGTGCACATTGTGCTGGATAAAGTGACCCAGTATCTCATTCAGTACGGCAGTGCCATGAAGGCCGCCGGTGCCGATGCCATTATGATGGCTGAGCCGCTGGCCGGCATTCTCAGCCCGGATATGGCCGATGAATTCTCCGTTCCTTACGTTAAGCGTATCATCGATGCACTGCAGGATGAAGAATTTGCTGTGGTTTACCATAACTGCGGCAACTCTGTGCCCAGCATGCTGGAACAGATTTATTCCCAGGGTGCCGCAGCCTATCACTTTGGCAATGCTGTGGATATGGAAAAAATTTTGGAAGCTACCGCTTCCGATACGCTTTGCATGGGCAATATTGACCCCGCGGGTCAGTTTGCACATGGCACGCCGGAGTCGATTCGCGCAGCAACCAAAGAACTGCTGGAAAAGTGCGGCGGTTACAAAAATTTTGTGCCGTCTTCCGGCTGTGACATCCCTGCCCACGCCAAGTGGGAAAATATCCAGTCCTTCTTCGAGGCTCTGGAGAACTGATTTTACAGTCTGTCCGCACCCGGTGAAGTGTCATCGGGTGCGGTTTGTTTCCCGGAGGAATTGTTATGAATCACGAAGAATTGATTCGCATTGCGCTGGAAAACGGTGCGGCTAAAGCCACCGTGATCCCGCAGGAAAAGATTATTCTGAATGCAGCGCATCGCGATGACTGCGCTAAAAATTATTGCGGAAATTACGGGCGATGCTGGATGTGTCCGCCCCATGTCGGTCCCATCGATGAATTGATGGCTAAAGTGCGTACCTATACCCATGGGCTTTTGTACCAGACCATCGGTGAGATCGAAGACAGTTACGATATTGAAGGCATGTTCGAAGTGGGGCATACCCACGCTACAAACGGCCGGAAGATCCGGGATGTGTTGACCGGTGTACTCCCGGACGATTCTCTGCACCTTATCAATGGTGGTTGCGGAGGCTGTGAACGTTGTTCGATTCTGGATGGCGAACCGTGCCGTACCCCGGAGAACGCCATGCCTTCCATGGAAAGCTATGGTGTAGATGTGTACAATACATGTAAAACAACTGACTTAAAATATATCAACGGACAGAACACCGTCACTTATTTCGGTATCGTTCTGTTTTCGGAGGAAGACAATGGCTGAGTTGACAATTTTTCAACAGGGAAGAACCATGGTCGTTCCTTTTGAGGGGACACCGGTGCTGGACGAAGTGCTGGTTGCTGCCGGTGTGCAGACACCCCATCCCTGCGGCGGCCGCGGCAGCTGCGGTAAGTGTGTGGTCACTCTCAGTGGTGCGGTTTCCGAACCGAATGCGGCTGAACAGAAGGCCGGTGTGCGGCTTTCCTGCCAGGCTGTTCTTTTTGGGGATGCACAGGTGATTCTGCCCGATGCTGCAGAGGATTCACAAATCGAGACGGAAACCGGTGAACAGCCGGAGGAACTTTGTCCTATGACGGGCGATTACGGTGCTGCCGTAGATATCGGCACCACGACCATCGCCGTAAAAGTATACGATCTTCACACCGGCGCCTGCATTGGTACGGCCGCAGAACTGAATCCCCAGGGTGCTGTGGCTGCGGATGTTATGGGCCGCATTGAAGCTGCCATGAAAGGCGAACTGCAGCGTATGCAGAACCAGGTGACCGAGGCCATCGATCGTCTTTTGAAAAAAGCCTGTGCTGTTTGTCCGGATGCAATGGTGGTGACCGGCAACACAACGATGCTGTATCTTCTCACCGGCAAAGACCCGACCTGCCTTTCCCGTGCGCCGTTTGTGGCTGATACACTGTTCGATACCGAGCAGGAGATCTGCGGCATTCGCACGTATCTGCCGGCATGTATGAACGCGTTTGTGGGTGCAGATATTACCTGTGCTGTGCTGGCTTCCGGTATGTGCAATGGGGAAGAAACCGCCTTGCTGTGCGATATTGGCACCAATGGCGAAATGGCACTTTGGAAAGATGGAAAACTGTATGTAACCTCCACGGCAGCCGGTCCTGCATTTGAAGGTGCCGGTATTTCCTGTGGTTGCGGCAGTGTGCGGGGGGCCATCGATAAAGTTTGGCTGGAAGATGACGAACTGAAAGTACATACCCTGGGCGATGTGCCCGCGGTTGGTGTGTGCGGCTCCGGTCTGTTGGATGCTGTGGCCGCCGGTTTGGCACTGGAAGCCATTGAAGAGACCGGTGCCATGGACGATGATCTGGAGCTTTCCAATGGCATTGCTTTGGAACCCAAGGACATTCGTGCCGTGCAGCTGGCCAAGGCGGCCATTGCCGCCGGTATGCAGACGATGCTGGAAGAAGCAAATGTTCCTGTGGAAGAGGTAAAGACACTGTACATTGCCGGCGGTTTCGGCAGCCACCTGCGGGTGGAGAGTGCCGTTGCCATCGGTCTTTTGCCGGAGGAACTGGCAGACCGTACCTGCGTGCTGGGCAACGCAGCGCTTTCCGGTGCTGCCCGTGCGCTTCTCAATCAAAACGAACGGCAGCTCCTCAGCGCCATCGCAGCCGGTTCTTCGCACGTGAATCTGGGCGGTAACCCTCGCTTTAATGAAAATTACGTGGACAACATGTTTTTTGGAGACGATTTTTGATTTTTTCAGATAAATGGAGATGATCTCTATGACTAACCGTGAAAACGCCTTGGCGGTGCTGCATTACCAGCCTTACGAACGTATGCCGGTCGTCTCTTTCGGTTATTGGAAAGAAACGCTGGAAAAGTGGGCGGATGAAGGTTACATTACCCATGAACAGGCAGAAGGCTACAAAAAATATGGCGATAACTCCTGGGCAGATAACGAAGTGATGGAAAAGCTTGGCTTTGACTTCAACTGGAATTCCTGCATTGGCAGCAATGTTTTGCTGGCGCCTGCTTTTGAAGAAGAGATTTTGGAAGAACATGCGGATGGCAGCCGCATTATCCAGGATTCCATGGGGCTTATTTGCAAGGTAAAGCCCGGTATCATCAGTATTCCCGCAGAAGTCGGCACTTCTCTGGTGGACCGCGAAGCCTGGGAAACGCTGTACCTGCCCAAGTTTAAGATGATGCCGGAACGCGTGCCGTTGGAAGCAATCCGGCAATTGCCTGCGCCGGAAGAACGCGAATATCCCATTGGTCTGCATCTTGGTTCTTTGGCCGGCAATATGCGAAATATTCTTGGCGTGGAACAGCTGAGCTATCTCTACGTGGATGACGAAGATTTGTTCGTTGAAATTGTGGATACCATGTGCGGCATTTGCTATGAATGTGCCAAACTTGCACTGGAGACCGGCGTAAAGTTTGATTATGCCCATTTTTGGGAAGATATTTGCTTCAAAAACGGCCCGCTGATCAATCCCGCTGTTTTCGATGAATTGATGGGCCCCTGGTATAAGAAGATCACCGATCT
>JAFYOA010000222.1 GCA_017547865.1 Clostridia bacterium | reverse complement strand
AGAAAGGCAAAGAAAAATTCCCGGCCTTCAACACCGTGGTGCTTACCCTGTCGTTTGATGCCTGGTGTACCGACCGGGAGCGTTATTTGCAGAATATGAATACTGCCTTTACGATTGTACAGGAAGAGGGTCTGCAGCTGATCCCCCGGTACTTCAACAGTTGCTTCGGCACCCCGGCCTTTGGGGGCTATACGGCAGAATGTGTGCAGGAACAGATGCTGCCGGTGTACCGCCGGTATATGCAGGAATCTCTGGCGCTTCTGGCGGATAAAGATGTGCTGGTGCATGATATTTCCAATGAACCTTTGAACAACACCTATGGTTCCCGCCCGGCGCAGGAACGCATCTACCGCTTTATCAAGGAGATGTACGAGGAGATCAAGGCCCGGGACACCCGGCCCGTCACCGTGGGAACCCAGGGGTATATTCCGGAGGACGACGCCAATATGCAGCAGGGCTGGTTTGTGGCAAAAGATCACAGCTCCCAGGAAAGTGTAGTGGATGATATCGCCTTTTTTGAGGAATTTCTGGATGTCATCACCATTCACCCCTACAACGTGGATGACCTGCCCGCCGGGGAATTTGAACGCTACCTGCGGCGGAAGCTGGATCACTGGGAAAAGATGAACAAACCCGTGCTCATTACGGAATCCTGCTGGGGCGCCATCGATGAGGAGGGACGGAAAAACTTTTTGGAGAGCGAGCTTTCCACCTATAAAAAGCTGGGGCTCGGCTTCTGCTGCCATGTGCTGGTGACCTCCCGCGTAGCGGATTGTTTCCCGTTTGACGAGCGCACACCGATGCAGCAGGGACTGTATATGGCTTTTCTGGATGAAAACTACGAGGTGCGCAAGTACCACGATCTTTTCAACGATTGACCGGCTCTTTTTTACATGGGATCAGAATATGCTTTGGCTCCCGGCTGCTTGTTTTGCCGGGAGTCTTTTATTTTGTGCCTATTGACGGCGCCTGCGGCCGGGTGTAAGATAAAAGCAGAGGAGAATAAAGGTAGGAATAAAATAAAAATAATTATCATTTTTATATTGACAAACGAAAAAGGTTGTGCTATGATGTAAATGTCCTAAGGGAGTGATAAATAAAACACCCCCGGGGCAGAATAAAATACAAAATATAAGTGGCTGCACTCGGTGCAGAAGGAGGAACAATTATGAAGAAACATGTGTGTGACGTTTGCGGTTGGGAATACGACGAAGCTCTGGGCGATCCGGACAACGGCATTGCTCCCGGCACGAAGTTTGAAGACCTTCCCGAAGATTTTGTCTGCCCCCTGTGCGGCGTAGGCAAAGATATGTTCTCTGAAGCATAAAATAAACCATTCAGAATCAAAGGTAAGATGAATCGTCATCTGCCAAAAATAAAAATTGTATTGGAGGAAATTAACATGAAACCCGAACTGAAAGGCACCAAAACCGAACAGAATCTGAGAGACGCTTTTGCCGGCGAAAGCCAGGCCAGAAACAAGTATACCTACTTTGCCTCTGTGGCTAAGAAGGAAGGCTACGAGCAGATTGCTGCTCTCTTCCAGAAGACCGCAGACAACGAAAAAGAACATGCAAAAATGTGGTTTAAGGAACTGGGCGAGCTGGGTGACACCGCCGCCAACCTGAAGCACGCTGCCGAAGGCGAAAACTATGAGTGGACCGATATGTACGCTCAGTTTGCCAAGGATGCCGAAGAAGAAGGCTTCACCGCTCTGGCTGCCAAGTTCCGTATGGTGGCTGCCATTGAAAAGAGCCACGAAGAGCGTTACCTGAAGCTGCTCAACAACGTGGAGATGCAGGCTGTGTTTGCCAAGGCTGAAGAGACCATGTGGGAATGCCGCAACTGCGGTCACCTGGTCATCGGCAAAAAGGCCCCCGCCGTGTGCCCCGTGTGCGCTCATCCCCAGAGCTACTTTGAAGTACGCGAAGAAAACTACTAAGAGTACAAGTGCCAAAGACACACACTTCATAAATGAGGAGCAGAGTCGGATCTTTCCGGCTCTGCTTTTTTGCAAAAAACGTGTGGTATGTTCAAAAAAATGTGTGCCCGGAATATAGAAATAATCTTGCGTATATGCGTGGTTTGCGGTGTGATACCGGGATTTTTTTGATTTTGATGTGCAATACAGAGGAATGATTATAAATTTGATGGTTATGCCGATGGGTTACTGAACAAAAATATGGTGCGGTGTTGCGGAAAATGCAAACGAATGTGTGCAAAGACTACTGGAGTGTGTGCCAACGTACTTGCGCTTTAACGGAATTTTATTTACAATAATAAAGACAAAGCACGTACTTAATCAACGGAGGCGCAAACATGGAAAAGTATATTCCCGATGAAAAAAGATACGAGAAGATCCCGTACTATCGCTGCGGACGCACCGGCCTGCAGTTGCCCGGGGTCTCGTTGGGCCTGTGGCACAACTTTGGTACCAACGATGATTTTGATAATATGCGTGCCATGTGCCGCACGGCCTTTGACAATGGCATTACTCATTTTGACCTGGCCAACAATTACGGCCCGCTGCCCGGCAGCGCCGAAGAAAACTTTAACCGCATTTTGAAGACCGACTTTGCCGGCCTGCGGGATGAGCTGGTCATCAGCACCAAGGCGGGCTATAAAATGTGGGACGGCCCCTACGGCGACGGCGGCAGCCGCAAGTATCTGCTTTCCAGCCTGGATGCCAGCCTGAAGCGCATGGGCCTGGATTATGTGGATGTTTTCTACCATCACCGCATGGATAAGAACACGCCCCTGGAAGAAAGTATGCTGGCACTGGACCAGGCCGTGAAGAGCGGCAAGGCTCTGTATGCGGGCATTTCCAACTACGACAGCGAGACCACCCGCAAGGCGGTTTCGATTCTGAACGAACTGCGCTGCCCCTTTGTGCTGAACCAGGTGCGTATCAGCATGCTGGACCGCCACGTGGAGGCTGACGGTCTGCTGGATCTGGCAGCGGATTGGGGATTTGGCGTTATCGCGTTCAGCCCGCTGGCACAGGGCATGCTTTCCGATAAGTATCTGCAGGGAATTCCGGCGGACAGCCGCGCGGCCAAGGGCGGCTTTTTGAAGCCGGCGCAGATCACCGATGAAAAGCTGGCACAGATCCGCGCTTTGAACGAAATTGCCCAGAGCAAGCACATGACCCTGGCGCAGATGGCTCTGTTGTGGGTACTGCAGAAAAAGGGTATCACCAGTGTGCTCATCGGTGCTTCCAAGCCGGATCAGGTGAAGGAAAACGCGGAGATCTTCTCCTGCGAACCGTTCACCGCGGAAGAACTGGCCGCTATTGATAAAATTGCGCCCATTGTGTAAATGATTTTAAAAAGGGAAATGCCGCGGGTGTTTCCCTTTTCTTTTTTGTTGCGAAGAACTGCTCTGTTTATGAAAAAGGGGTGGCTTTTTGCAGGCAGATAGGCTATAATGAGGGCGGCGAGAACTTCGCTGCCTTTTGAATGCAAAACGAACTGGGAGGAACAAGATATGAAACTGAATGCCGAAAATGCCGCCTGGCTGGAACAGGCCTGGGCAAAAGTGGAAGAAAAACTTTCTGCCGAGGTGGACCGCCTGGGCGATATGATCCCTTACATTCCGGAAAACGGAAAATACACCGACCGCGGTGCTGTGAATCTCAGCGGCTGGACCAACGGTTTTTGGGCCGGTGCCCTGTGGCAGGCCTATAACGCCACGGGCAAGGAAAAATACAAGGAAACTGCCCGGGCCATTGAGAACCGCATGGAGGATGCCCTGCGCATCGGCATTAAAATGAGCCACGACCTTGGTTTTTTGTGGATGCACCTGGGTGCCGCCAATTACCATTTGACCGGCGATGAAGATGCCCAGACCCGTGCCCTGCATGCTGCCAATCTGCTGGCCGGCCGCTACAATCCGGATGGTCGTTTCATCCGCGCCTGGAACGGCATCGATCGTCCCGGCTGGGTGATCATCGACTGCATGATGAACCTTTCTTTGCTGTACTGGGCTTACGAGCAGACCGGCGACCCCCGCTACAAGCAGGTTGCCATGCACCACGCCGACAAGTGCCTGACGGACGTTCTGCGCCCGGATGGCTCCAGCTACCACATTGTGGCCTTTAACACCGAGAACGGCGAGACCGAATGGTACCCGGATTGCCAGGGTTACAGCCCGGAGGGCGCCTGGAGCCGCGGCCATGCATGGGCCATTTACGGCTACGCCATTTCTTACAAGCATACCGGCGAAAAGCGCTACCTGGATGCTGCCAAAGCTGTTGCCCATTATTTCCTAGCCAACGTTGCCCAGACCGGCAACATCCCGCTGTGCGACTTCCGCGCCCCTGCCGAGCCGGTGCTGTATGATTCCACTGCCGCCATGTGCGCCGCCTGCGGCATGCTGGAAATTGCCAAGCATGTGCCGGAATTTGAAAAGGCACTGTACGAGAACGGTGCCGTGAACATGGTGAAAGCCACCATGGAGAAGTTCTGCAACTGGAACATGGAAGAAGATGGTATTCTGGGCGGCGGCACCGTTGCCTACCACCGCGGCCCGGATGAAATCCACGTGCCCATCATTTACGGTGATTACTTTATGGTGGAAGCCCTGCTGCGTATGCAGGACAAGGATTTCTTCATCTGGTAAGCGGACAGTGTCCGCTGACAAATCGCGGAGTTGCTTTGATATGATTTAAAGTAAGCGGCCGCGGAATGAGCTTTATCCAAACGATAAAAAATGGCGTCTGCTCCGTTTTGGGGCAGGCGCATTTTCATTTTTACCTTGGTTTAACAAAAAAACCTGCCTCAAAAAGAGACAGGTTTTTGCTTTGTGTTGAAATTACAGGCCAAATCCACCCATAACCTGATTGACGACCTCGCCGATGACGTAGCTGGTACCGGCGCTTACACAGCCGGTAAAAGCCATGGAAGAGAACCAGACCACCACGGTGAAGAAGAGGCCGACGCCGCCGCAAATGAGACCGGAGACCGCCATGCCTTTGCCGTTGGGATTTTCCCGCACCATAGAGATGATACCGGATACCACAGCGCAAATGCCGAAGATAACACCGATGAAATTGAAGCAGCACAGAACGATGGAAGCAATACCGCAGCACAGAGAAGTAATGGCAAAGCCGGGAATCTTCTTTTTTGGTGTTTCCGGTGGGGGAGACACAGGCTGCCGGAATGGCTGATTGTTATAGCCGTTCATGAGAATAGGTAAGCTCCGCTTATGTTACAGCAGAGATCAATAGAACTCGTACATGAGTTCTTCCATCATTTCAGCCAGGAGGAAATCGGAGCCAGCGCCCAGGCAACCGGTGCAGACGCAGGAGGAAATCCACACGACGAGAGTGAGAACCAGGCCGATACCGCCGCAGATGAGACCGGCGAGAGCCATGCCCTTACCATTGGGGGCTTCCTTCTTCATGGAGAGGATGCCGAACACAACGGCGCAGATGCCGGCGGCGAGACCGAGAATACCAAAGCAGCACAGAACGATGGAAGCGATACCGCAGCACATGGAAGTGATGGCAAAGGCGGGAGTCCGGGTGGCGCTGACCGCCGAGGATGGCTGTGCGTGGGCCGCTACGCCGTTGTTTCGCTGTGCCCGCGATATCTGTAAGGACGGCAAGAAAGACAAGCATGCGTCGCGGCGCAAGGAGTTTCAGGCGCTTGAGATGTATGACCTGATCTACCGCTATCGTGACGCCGCTGCGGTCGGATGCGAGGCGAAGGATGTGCTTGCGCTTGGCGGACGTGACGATTT
>JAFYOA010000221.1 GCA_017547865.1 Clostridia bacterium | reverse complement strand
TGCTGCCGGAATATGAGCCGCCCAAGGCAGCGGATCCGCACGATGCCATCGGCATGCGCAGAGAGGCGATTTCCTGGAATATCGCCCTGGATGAGCAGCTGCGGCCGGAGGATATTGCGGTGGAAGAACTGCCGGAAAGCGGCTATGTGTGGAGCCATCCCATGATCCGTCTCCATACCAAGTGCTACAAAGCCCCCTTCCTGTATCCGCCTTACCCCAAGCAGACCACCGAATTTATGGGTGCACGGCAGTATGTTACCGGTGAATTGCCGCTGACCTTGGTACCCTATGGCTGCACCAACCTGCGCATCACCTTCTTCCCCCGGGCGGATCTGGACACCGCAGTTTCCAATAAGGCATAAAGATAGGAGCGGAAAGAATCTGTTTATGGCTGTTTGACGAGATTTGCAGTGTAAAGAAGATGTTAAAAATGCAAATTGCACAAAAAAATACCGTGGATTTCTGCATCGGATGTGAATACTTCCGTTGACATTTCAGCGAAGGAAAGTTATAATAAAGTATACTTCCAAAGGGTGTGATATCTATGGCAACAGTTGTAATTTATAAGACAAGATACGGTGCTACCCAGCAGTATGCCGAATGGATCGGCAAAGCACTGGGCGCCGATGTTTTCAATATCCGCAAATTCAATAAAGATCAGTTCGCCAATTACGATACCGTAATTCTGGGCGGCGGCATTTATGCCGGCAACGTCAACGGCATTTCTCTTATCTCCAAGAACTTTGAGCAGCTGAAAGATAAGAACCTGATCATCTTTACCGTTGGCATGAAGGATCCTTCCAAGGATTACAATAAGAAGTCCATTCAGCAGAGCCTGCTGAAGGTACTGACCCCCGCCATGCTGGATAAGATCAAGGTGTTCTCTCTGCGCGGTGCGCTGGATACCGATAAGATCAATGTTCTGCATTACTCCATGCTGAAGATTTTGGTGCAGATGGTGGACAACGACGAAGAAACCATGGATGCCGACGAGATCAAGACGTTCCACGCCGCCTTTGAAAAGCCCCAGAACTTTGTGGAAATGGATCAGATCAAGCCGCTGGTCAACTACGTGAAGACCATGCCGTATTTGAACAAGAAATAATTTTTAAGCAGCATGGAGCGATCTGTGCTGCTTTTCTTTTTGGAAAGGAGACATATATGATTCGAAAAGCCGGTACGGAAGACGCCGCCGCCATTGCGGCGCTTTCTTTGCAGGAACTGGGGTATGATTACCCTTTGGAGAAAACGGCGCAGGCATTGCGGGATGCGCTGGCGGATGATTCGCAGACGGTGTTGGTTTGTGTGGAAGACGGCGAGGTTTGCGGGTATGTGCACACGCAGCTGTACCGCACGCTGTACAGCGACCGCTATATGAATGTGCTGGGCATCGCGGTGAAAAGCGCACTGCGCCGCCGCGGGTTTGGCTGTGCGCTGCTGACCGCCGCAGAAGACGATGCAAAACTTCGCGGCTGCAGCGGCGTTCGTTTGGTATCGGGAGAAGAACGGAGCGAGGCCCATGCGTTTTACGAAGCGATGGGCTACAAACGCGCGAAACGGCAGCTGAATTTGAAAAAGACCTGGGAAAAGGCTTGTCTTTTCCGGTGAATTTATGTATAATGAGTTCCCATTGTGAGGAAAGGGCGTGTGTTTATGGCAGAACTGTGGGATGCTTACGATAAAAATGGGAATAAGCTCGGGTTTGATCTGGTGCGCGGAGAACCTGTGCCGGAGGGTGTGTAC
>JAFYOA010000017.1 GCA_017547865.1 Clostridia bacterium | reverse complement strand
CTGCCAGGTATCCAGGCCGTCTTCCATGCTCACCGCATGGCCGAGGCAAGCTGCCGCGCAGGCGCCGCAGCGATCGCACAGGTTTTCGGGCAGCAGCGAGTCGCCTTCCAGGGGCATATCCGTTACCAAAAATACAAACCGCACAAAGGGGCCGAACTGCGGGGTCAGCACGCTGCCCTTGGCGCTTACCGTGCCAAGGCCGCAGGCTTCTGCTGCATGGGCAAAATCAAGAATGACATCCGGCACCGGTTTTCCGGGAGCCACGGCCTGGGCGAACTTCAGCTCGTAGGTATCCACCAGTTCCGGGTTCTGGGTCTTATCGCCCTGGATCTTCAGGTTGGAGACATTGCGCTGCACGCAGGCATCGAAGCCTTCGTTTTCGATCAGCCGGGCCATTTTCAGCAGGAAGATCTCCGAAAGTTCTTCATCGATGTATTTTACGCCCAGTGAAACATAGTTGTTGTACTGGGTGCCTTTTTCCATACAATAGTACAGGCCGCGGGGCACACGGAACCCAAAGCCGATGACACAGGTGGCATTGGGCAGAATGCTCTTGGGGTCACGCTGGGGAACGGCATCCGCAAAGCGTTCGATGGGTGCAATGCCGCACAGGTCTGCACCGTATTCTCTGGCTTTCGCCTTGATCATTTCACTTGTCAGCATCGTATTCCTCCTCAGCGGTCCATTTTCCAGGCCTTGCCGGTGCGCAGGGGCTGCTGGAAACGGTCGGCCATGCAGCCGCCCTTCTTTTCCAGCATACTCACGCAACCACGGATGCAGCCGCCGCACTTGGCCATGTTGTACCCCACCCAGGAGGGGAAGTATTTTTCCAGCGCGCCGTAGACCTTCATGATTTCCACTTCGTTGGCCTCGGCCTTGCCTTCCAGCACATTCAGCTCGCCATCTACGTTGGCATCGAACACTTCTTTGGGCACGAAGGGGTTGTAGTAGCGGCCGCCGTGGGTGTAGAAAGCATAGCACTTCCACTCATCCAGCTTGGCCCATTCGCACTTTTTGTCGCCCACGTAGGTCACAATGCTCTCGGTGGCGCTCAGGCACTGGCCGGGGCAATCGCGCACGCAGGCCATGCAATGGCGACACAGGGGCTTGCCGTTGTACAGCGGGTCGGGTTCCAGTTCGGCATCGGTAAACAAAAACGCAAGGCGCTGCAGCGGGCCGAACTGCGGGGTAAGGAACATTTTGCTCCAGCCCATTTCGCCCAGGCCGCAGGCAACACCGGCCAGCCGGAAATGGAACTGCAGGTCGGGCGCCACGTTTTCTTCGCGGGTGGGGCGGGTAAACTGCACGGAGCGATGGTGCGCCGCTTTGGTCTTCGCCTGTTCGTTGATCTCGATCTGTTCTTCCGGCGAAAGGGTATTGCCGGGGGCGCCGTCCATATCGGAAACAGAACCGCGGGCACCGGTATTGCGGTAGAGCATGGCCTCATAGCCATGGTCTTCGATCAGCTTGCCCACCTGGTACAGCACCGCCGGGGCAAAGATCTCGTTGATGCCGCCGTAGGCCATGGAAGGATACTGGTAAAACTGGGTGCCTTCCTCAATACCGCGCTGCACACCGCGGGGAATGCGGAACACAAACCCGATGACGCTCTTCGCCTCCGGGAACAGATACCGGGGGTTCATATCCGGCGGCACATCCGGGCCAAAACGGTCCATACTGCCAATGCCGCACAGATCGGCACCGGCAGCCAGGGCTGCTTCTTTAATCATTGCACTGGTTAACATGCAAAATTCCTCCTTCATCCAGCGTTACACAGGCATTTTTCTGTGCTTCGCCGCAGTAATTACAGGCCGCGCACTGCTTGCTGCAGCGGGCCACATGGGCACAAAAATCTTTTG
>JAFYOA010000220.1 GCA_017547865.1 Clostridia bacterium | reverse complement strand
CAAAAATGGGGGAGGGATTTTTCTCTTCTGATATAATAAGCGGCTCTTCTTCCCGTTTTTTCGGAAAAAAGAGCCGCTTTTACATTATTCTACGGTGAGGGTAAAGGCGCGTTTGTTGCCCTTTACCGGCAGGTTCACGCGGAAGAGATGGTCGCTGTTCCACTGTTCTTCAAACAGGCGGGGGGTCAGGCGGCTTTCCCAAATGGGCTTGCGGGTCACGTCGAAGGTCTGGTTCAGGTCCACCACTTCAATTTCCGGGGTCACGGCGGGGTCAAACTTCAGCACAGCGCCGTTTTCCAGGGTCAGTTCGCCGGGGGCGGTAAGGGTGGGCTTGCTGCACAGCATGTAGTGGAACACCACATTGCCGTCGCCGTCGATATTCCAATCATCGGTGATGGTAAGCACACCGTTCTGCAGAGAACCGGTACGCACCCAGCTTTCGATCAGCGCTTCGTCCGGGTAGGCTTCTTTCAGCTGCAGGCTGTAGGAACAAGCCTCTGCGTTAGGCTTGGGATCGGTGGCAAAATACGCACGGGTGGGGGCAGGCATATCCTCCGGGCGTCCACGCAATTCAGCGCCGTCTGCCACCTGCTGCACACCGTTGATGTTGGGCGTATTGTGGTAAGCGGACTGCATATACCAGTTGAGATAGCGATTGTAATTGAAGGTATGGCCCGAGTACTTATCCACGCCGGGGTCGACGAGCACGGGATTTTCGCCCTTATAGAAGACAAAGGAGCCAAGGTCGTTGTGGTTATGGCTTTCGTGGTTGTTGCCGCCCTTCATGGCGAACATGCAGTCATCTTTGTGCACGGTGAAAATCTGCAGGCCGGGCATATACACCACTTCGGGGAACATGGGTTCTTCCGGCTTAGGCAGCAGCGGGATCTCCAGCATGTTCTTGATCTGGCGGTAGAAGTTATCGTGAATGGTGCGCAGCTTATCCACACGGAACAGCCAGGCACCTACGCTGGTGTATTCCGGCACACCGGTCTTGCGTCCCATACGCACCAGCAGAGAAGCATCCAGCCAGAAGGTGATGGAGCTGTCTGCAAAGTTGGCGGCGTGGCCGTAGCGGTCGTACACAGCAAGAATATACTGGGCGGCCTTGGCCAGCACATCGTGGCCGGTCATATCCACCTTGCCGCCGGTCATATCGTAAATCTGCTCCACCGTATCCATCAGGCAGGCGATGGAGAGGTTCCAGTAGCGGGCGCCCTCGTTGCAGCCGCCGTCTTCGGGCAGCCACTTCACGTAGTTATCGGTAAGGGTAAGACAGCGCTGCACCACATCACCGTACAGTTCGTCTTCCAGGCCAATGATGGCGGCGATCAGCATGACGTTGGAATGGATCCAGGGGTTCCAGTTGTTCACATAGTGGCCGCCAATGCCCATCCAGCCGTAGTGGTCGTGTTCCATAAAGGGCTTGATGATGCGGTCGTACAAAGACTTGCAGATGATCTTGTTCATATCCGGCGCTTTGGCGGCGAATTCGTCTTTCAGGTAATAGTATATCCAGGCCAGCACAGCGGCGGTTTCTGCGGTATAAAGTTCCACGGTGTGGTTGCCGTCGTAAGCGGCAGCCACATAGCTGAACTCACCCTCCGGTTTGCCCCAGGCACCGGCGTTGTGGGCAGGCACCACCCAGGTGGGTTCATCCAGCACCAGCCACATGGTATCGATGATCGTGGGCAGGTATTCGTCGTAGCCCTCCAGCATACCGGCCATCAGCATTTCGATCAGAGCGGTACGGCGGTTCAAATAGTTGTCTTCAAAATTGCAGCGGTTTGCGTTCACAATGTATTCCCGGTAGTCTTCGCCGGTCAGTTCCGGGTGCTTGTAGCCCAGCCAGCGCTGGCCCAGCTCGTGGTAACGGGCACGGGCGTCGGCGGGCATGGCCTTCAGCAAAGCTTCGGGGTCAATGTCGATAAAGGGACGAAAATCTTTTGCGGGAAGCAGTTTGCTTCTTATGTCCAGATTTTCAAACATTTTTTTCATGGATAACTCCTCCTTTCGGGCTGTATCGCCCTACTTGCTTGCATTATATCCAACCCCATACACAAATGCAATACTTTTACAAAATTTTCGCAAAATAAAAAGGAACCCCGAGGACCGGGATTCCCGAAAATTTTGAATCAGCAGTAATGCTCCAGCACGTACCGCACACCGTGCGCATCGTTGTCGCAAATCACTTCATCTGCGGTTTCTTTTAAAGAATCGCAGGCGTTTTCCATGGCAAGCCCCAATCCTGCCGCCTGCACCATGGTGGTATCGTTATCGCTGTCACCCATACCAATGGTGTCTTCGTGGGCAATGCCCAGGTGGTCTGCCAAACGAAGCAATGCGTTGCCCTTGGTGGCCGCCGGCATAGAGATCTCCAGGCTGTTGGGGTTGGCCTCCGCAATGGCATACTTTCCCAAAGCCAGCACACGTTCCAGGCAGGCCTTCCGCTCCGCCGGGTCGTGAAAATGCACCACATACAGTTCTACGTCTTCCAGTGTGCGGCTGAAGGCATGGAAATCCTCTTTATGAATACCGTAATTCCAGGTAATAAAAGCGTGCGCCTTGCCTATGTGGTAATATTCGTACTTTTCCGGGCCCTGCTCAAAAGCATCAATGTAGCATTCGCCGCCCTGGCGCTGGGTGATGTGCACGTCGTAGTCATCCAGAATATCCAGAATTTCCACCGAAAGTTCTTTGGGCAGGCAGCACAGCAGTTTCTCACCGGTTTTGCGGTCCAGCACCGCGGCGCCGTTGGAATACAGCACATAGCGAATATCCTCGCAGGCTTTGATCTGCTCCGGCATTTCGGAAAGCCCGCGGCCGGAAGCCGGCACAAACCAAATGCCCCGCTCTGCCATTTCACAAATGGCCGCAAGATTTTCCGGGCTGATCTCGCCCGCTTTATTCAGCAGCGTCCCGTCCAGGTCGCTGGCAACGATCTTATAATTTCCCATTGCATTTCACCCTGTTGTTTTATTTTCTTCATCATACAATACCCGGCAGCAAAAGGCAAGGTATTCAAAAATAAAAGGCAGGACCGACGGATCGATCCTGCCCGATTTGGAGATTTTAGGAGTTCATGGAGTAGTTGGGGGCTTCCTTGGTGATCTGGATATCGTGGGGATGGCTCTCCTTCAGAGAAGCGGCGGTGATGGTGATGAACTGGCCCTT
>JAFYOA010000219.1 GCA_017547865.1 Clostridia bacterium | reverse complement strand
GAGGCTGCCGCGGCGCAGCCGACAGGAGGTTATTCTATGTATAAAATTTCTGTACCCACCATCGTGACCAACGGGCATTTCAATAAGGAAAAAACGCTGGAAGAGATGAAGCGCTGCAAAGCTGAACGAATCGTTCTGGTCGTGGACCGCGAGATGGGGCACAGCTTCACTTCACCGGAGAATCTGGAACTTCTGAAAGAGCTCATTGCCTATTACGAGGCCAACGGGCTGGAAACCATCGTCTGGCTGGGCGAGACAATGGGACATTCCGCCATCCCAGCAGGTGATCATCCCATGTACCCGAACATCCGCTTGCTGAACGGGGCGGAGATCGGTGCGTTCTGCCCGCTGGGGGAGACGTTTGTGGAGGATTTCTGCACCTGGATTAAAAATCTGGCCAAATGCGGCGCCAAAATGATCATGCTGGACGACGACTTCCGCCTGAGCGTGCGCAGAGGCCCGCATTGCTGCTGCGACCTGCACCTGGCAAAGATCAGCGAAGAGCTGGGCGAAGAGGTTACGGTAGAAGACCTGCGCAAAACGGTGTTCCACGGCGGCAGGAACCGCTATCGCGATGCCTGGTTGAAAGTGCAGGCCGATTCCCTGCGGCAGTTTGCCCGCAGATTGCGGGAAGCTGTGGATACGGTGAACCCGGAGGTGCGCCTGAGCTACTGCACCTGCCCGGATGCATGGGATACGGAGGGGCACAACGCCATTGAACTGGCGGAGATCTTTGCCGGCGGTACAAAACCGTTTATGCGCACGGCCGGCGCCCCCTACTGGAACAACCTGCTGGGCACCGTAGTGGAATGCGAGCGCATACAGTACCACTGGTGCAAAGACAAAGAGATCGAGCTGTTCACCGAGGGCGATACCTACCCCCGGCCGCGCTTTGTTTGCTCTGCCGCTTCTCTTGAAAGCTTCGATACCATTCTGCGCGCGGACGGCAGCACGGACGGTATGTTGAAGTATATGTTCGACTATGTATCCGATGCGAAATACGAAACCGGCTATGTGGATGCCATGATCGAAAACGAAGGGCTGTATGCCGAGATCGACCGCATCTTCGGCGATAAAAAGGCCATCGGCGTCCGTCCGTACATTGCGCAGCACCTGCTGCGGGATGCCGAACTGAACGGCGAGCAGGATTTGTGCTTTGGCCCCAAGCAGGCGGTCTCCGATTTCACCACCCTGCTGAGCCTGCCCACCGGCTTTGAGGCAGGCCCCGTCAACATCGTGTTCGGCGAAAACGCGCGGCATATTCCCGAAGAAGACCTGAAAAACGGCAGTGTTCTGGATTTTACCGCCGCAAAGATCCTGATGAGCCGCGGCATTGATGTGGGCATCCGTGAAGTTCTTGACCGTGAAAGCGGCAAAGCGTTCGGATTTACGGATGTTCCCCACGAATATTTCATCGGCGAAGATCAGTACGTTCGCCTGCATCCCGCCGGAAACCTTCCGTATGTGGATTTGATGCCAGGTGCCGAGGTGCTCTCTACCATCAAAGAGAACCAGAAGACCGAGCCGCGCACCCTTTCTTACCGTTACGAAAGCCCCGATGGTCGCAAATACCTGGTGTATCTCTTCTGCGCGAATGACGTGAAGAACGCGCCCGGCTGGTTTGGCTCGTATGCCCGCCGCCGGCAGGTGGTGGATAATGTGGCGTGGCTTTCCGGCAAGCCGCTGGAAGCTTACCCCGACGGCAACCACCCGCAGCTGTACTGCATGACCAAGAAAAACGAAAAGGCCATTGCCGTGGGGCTTTGGAATCTGTTTGACGATAAGATTAAAAACCTGCGCATCAAGCTGAACGCAAACTGCAGCGGGATCGAATTCATCAACTGCAGCGGGCACCTGGAAGGCAATACCGTGGTGCTGGACGGCACACTGTACCCCTATGAATTTGCGGGCTTTGAAGCAAAATACGCCGAATAACGGCGGGAACCCGAAAAACAAATATGCAAAAACAGACCTGTTCGGCCGCAAAAACGGCCATGTTGATCATTATTTCTCCGGCCAAAAAGATGCGCAGCGATGATTCTTTGCCCTGGGAGGCACTGCCGTTTTTTCTGCCGCAAACAGAAGAACTGCTGCACACCCTGCGCCAAAAGACCCCCGAAGAATTGCGGCAGCTGTGGAAGTGCAATGAGCAGATTGCGGCGCTGAATGTGGAGCGGCTTGCCCATATGGATTTGCACCGCAGCCTGACCCCGGCACTTTTGGCCTACGAGGGCATTCAGTACCAGTACATGGCCCCCGGGGTGTTCACCGGGGAACAGTTTGCCTATGTGCAGGAACACCTGCGGATACTTTCCGGCTTTTACGGCGTGCTGCAGCCCATGGACGGCGTAACGCCTTACCGGCTGGAAATGCAGACGAAGCTGCCGGTGCAGGGCCAAAAAGACCTGTACGCCTATTGGGGCAGCCGCCTTGCGGAGCATCTTTTTGCGCAGACCGACTGCATTGTGAACCTTGCCTCCAAAGAATACAGCTTGTGTGTTTCCAAATACCTGCCGCCCCATGTGCGCTTTGTTACCTGCGTGTTTGGGGAAGAAATAAACGGCAAGGTGGTGGAAAAAGGCACCATGTGCAAAATGGCCCGGGGCGAAATGGTGCGCTTTATGGCAGAAAACAACATTACCGATCCGGCCGGGCTGAAAGCATTTGACCGGCTGTACTACCGCTATTTACCGGAACGCTCCGACGAAAATACATATGTTTTTCTGCTGGATAAAAAAAGCAGGGTTTTATAACACATAAAATGCAAAAGACCTGTTCAGCCACCGCTTGATGGCCGGACGGGTCTTGTTCGTTTTAATTTACAGCCGGAAAAACAGGGAATAGTTGGCATCGTGGTTGTTGTGGGCGCGGTTAAAGCCGGAGCGCACCACCACCAGCAGTTCGCCGTTTTCGTACAGGTACGCAGGGTACTGGAAGCCCACCTCGTGGGGGTCTTCATTTTCCCGGTTCACCACGTCGGTCAGCAGGGTAAAGTGCTCCATGTCCTCGCTTTCAAACAGAGAAAGCACGCTGCGCTGTGTCCAGCAGTCGAATTTCCCGCTGGCTTCTGTGCGGCGGTTGGTGAGCAGCAGGTACTTTTCCCCGGTGTAAATGACTTTGAACATAGAATTGGAAACAGGTGCGGGTACAATGCCGGCAAATTCCAGCGGGCTTTCCGGGTCGGCTTCGTTCACCTTCAGCCGCAAAAAACTGCCGAGAGTCCAGCGCATGTAATTGTACAGGTTTCCGTCCGGGCCGGGTACAACGTTGCCCTCTATGGTATCGAACTGTTTGCCGCACGCCGCTTCTTTCCAGGCACCCTCAAAGGGGAGGAAATCCGCCAGCGACCAGTTTTCCGGCACCATGGGGTCGTCGTTTTCATCTATCGAGAGCACCGACGGCAGGTGGCTGCCGTGGCCCCAGCTGCCGTATTCGCAGGAGGTATACAGCCGGCCTTTGTGGCGGATGACCTGCATGGGGGCCCGGTGGAAGCCGCCGTAGGGGCACAGTACGTTGGAACCGTGGAACAGAATGGAAGGCTCCGACCAGGTCTCACCTTCGTCGTGGGAGCAGGCAATCTGCAGGCTGCCGTATTCTGTGGTGAGGCCGAAAATATACAGTACATTGTCCTTGGTGAACAGATTGGCCCAGTAGAAGGGGAACAGATCGGTGAGGTAGCACCAGGTCTTGCCGTTGTCCTCCGATTTAAACAGCAGGGTCAGGTTCTGGGCTGCTTTGCCGGCAAACACATCCATGCCTGCCACCAACCGGCCGCTTTTCGTGCGGGCCAACGAGGGGCTGCACAAATACTGCCCGCTGAAATCGTACTGCGTGTCCTCCGGGTGCAGGTAGTTGATCACCACGGCGCCTTCCGGAATAGCACCGGTGCGCACCAGGCGAAGGTTGCTTTTGGCGCCGGTTTCGGCTTCAATATAAAATTCGTAGTCCGTATCCGGCAGCAGGCCGGTTACGTCTGCCGTTGCTGCTGTGAGGGGCAGGGCGGTTTTTGCTTCTTCCCCCCGCAGGCCGTAGAACAATGTGTGGCTGCCGGTGCTGGCGTTGTCCAGCCATTCCAGCGCAAAGCCGGTTTCGTTGGGCGCCAGGCGGCAAATGTAGGGGAGAAGAGCTTTTTCTTTTAATGTAGGCGGGTAGTAGGGCTTGTGGTGAATTCTTCGGCTGCCTCGCACGGTTATCCCTCCCGCACCTTTTGCATGGTCGCCAGGGTCTCCTGGCCTTTCTTCAGCAGGTAGTCAAAGTCCGCACCGGTGGAGATCATGTTCACGCCCATATCGTGGTAGCGGCGCAGGGTCTCGGGGTCGAAGGCGCCGGTGGAAACACCAACGGTTTTACCGGCGGCATTAAAGGCAGCAATGGCCTTGTTGGCCAGGGCTACGTTTTCTTCGCAGAACACATCGCCCAAATGATTGATGGAGCCGGAGAGATCGTGCATGCCCAGAATGCAGCCATCTAGATAGGGCAGGGCGGCAATGTTTTCGGCATCTTCGGCGGCACTCTTCAGCTCGATCTGCACAAAGCGGCAGTGCTTTTTCAAATGCCCTTCGCCGTAATAGGCGGGTTCGTTATCCAGCCCGTAACGAATGGCGCCTTTGGGGCCGTAGCCGCGGGTGCCGTAAGGCGGGTACAGGGTGTGGTTCAGCAGTTCTTTGGCGTGGGCGGCATCCCGCACCATGGGGAAGATAATGCCGTCCGGGCCGATTTCCATAATGCGCTTGGTGACGGTCAGGTCGTC
>JAFYOA010000016.1 GCA_017547865.1 Clostridia bacterium | reverse complement strand
GGGGCCAGCCGGGGGTCAGGTCGATCTTCTCGCCCATCCACTCCAGTTCGTAGGTGCCCAGCACTTCTTTGGCAAAGCTGGTATACACGCCTTCGGCAATATCCATCATATCGTGGAAATCGGCGTAGGCCTGGTAAAGTTCAACGGTGGTGAATTCCGGGTTATGCTTGGGGTCCATGCCCTCGTTGCGGAAAATACGGCCGATCTCGTACACGCGGTCCATACCGCCGATGATCAGACGCTTCAGGGGCAGTTCGGTGGCAATGCGCATGTACATATCAATGTCCAGCGTATTGTGGTGGGTAATAAAGGGACGGGCAGCGGCACCGCCGGCGATGGTGTTCAGCACGGGGGTCTCCACTTCGATGTAGCCCATATTATCCAGGTAGTTGCGCAGGTGCTTGATGAACTGAGAACGGATGATGAAGTTGCGCTTCACTTCCGGGTTCACCATCAAGTCCACATAGCGCTGACGGAAACGCAGTTCCTTATCGGTAAGGCCATGATACTTTTCGGGCAGGGGCAGCAAAGACTTGCTGAGCAGCACGATGGACTTGGTGCGAACGGAGATCTCGCCCATCTTGGTCTTGAAGACTTCGCCCTCGGCGCCAACAATATCGCCGATGTCGTTCTTCTTGAAGCGGTTGTATTCTTCTTCGCCCATTTCGTCGATCTTAACGAACAGCTGGATACGGCCGGCGTTGTCCTGCAGGTCACAGAACATTACCTTGCCCTGGCCGCGCTTGCTCATCAGGCGGCCGGCAATGCGCACGGTTTTGCCTTCGTAGCCTTCAAAATCGTTTTTAATGTCAGTGGAATAGGCGTTGAAATCATATTTGGTCTGCACGAAGGGGTCACGGCCTTCGGACTGCAGAGCGGTCAGCTTATCACGACGGATCTGCAGCAGTTCGCTGAGGTTCTGTTCGCCGGCGACACCGGCATTGTTCTTATTCTCTGCCATTGTCATCTCTCCCTGATGATAAATTTCTGTAATTTATGCGGAAACGGTAAACAGCCCGGAACGAACGTCCAGGCTGCAAAACACTTATCTGGAGATCTCGAGGATACGGTAAGTGGAAACACCGGCGGGGGTGGTCACTTCCACTTCGTCGCCCAGCTTGCAACCCAGCAGGGCCTTACCCACGGGGGAATCCTCAGAGATCTTGCCGGCGCGGGGATCGGATTCGTTGGAACCCAGGATCTGGTACTCCTTCTCCTTGGAACCGCGGGCGGTCACGATCTCCACACGAACAACGGAGCCCAGGCTCACGGTGTCGCTGTCCAGCTTGCTTTCGTCGATGATCTCGGCGTTCTGCAGCATCACGGTCAGGTCGGCGATTTCAGCTTCCACCTTGGCCTGCTCGTTCTTTGCTTCATCGTATTCACTGTTTTCGGAAAGGTCGCCGTAGGAACGGGCAACTTTGATCTTCTCAATGACCTCGTTGCGGCGTTCGGTTTCCAAAAATTCCAGTTTCTTTTTCAGTTCCTCCAGGCCCTTCTGGGTGAGGACAACACGTTTAGCTGCCATGTTTATTCAACCACCTTATGGAAAATTTCTTAATATATGCATAAGCACGCATTACATTTAATTATAGTAAAATTACGGCTTAATGTCAATGAAAATAATATGAACGGACAGCAAAGATTGCGCCTGTCCGCTGGAAAAAAGCAGATAAACAGGAACCTTCCGGTTCCTGCTCATCCAAAACTGCAGTGCAGCCTTATTCTGTTTTGCAATCAGCTCAGGGTCAGGTTGCTTTCCTTGTGCAGGTAACGGCGAATGGAGAACATACCGCCCAGCATGCCGAAGAGCACACCCACCAGCACAAAGCAGCCGATCAACGGCCAGATAAACGTATCCATGGGCACCGGCTGGAAGAACGGAATGATATCCACCACCGCCTGCACCACTTTTTGATAGGCAAACACAATGATGCCGGACGCCAGCAGGCTGGACAGCAGACCAATGGTCATGCCTTCCACAATAAAGGGCACCTGCACAAAGCGGTCGGTGGCACCCACAGACTTCATAATAGCGATCTCCAGCTTACGGGAGAACATAGTAACCTTGATGGTGTTGGAAATGATGAAGAGAGACACCACTGCCAGCACAGCCACCACCACCACGCCAAAAATACTCACCATGCGGCGAATGGAGGTCAGCTTATAGATCACATCGGAATAATCGGTGTAAGAATCCACGCCTTCCACCGCCTCAATGGCAGCGATGGTATCATCGTACAGCGAAATATCTTCAAAAGAAATACGGTAGGCATCGGGCAGGAAGTTATCGCTGCCGGAAAGCCCCTGAAACACAGTACCGTCATCACCCAGGTCGGCCATAATTTCCTGCAGAGCCTCGTCCTTCGGCACATACTCGCAGGAGGCGATGTTGTCCAGCTGCCGCAGCTCTTCACCCACGGTTACCGCCGTCAGTGCCGGCAGGTCGTCCTCCAGGTACACCGTTACGCTGTTGGTCTCTTCCACCATTCCCATGGCAGAAGACATATTCATGGTGAGCAGCACTGCCGTGCCGGTAAGCAGCAGGCAAGAAATAAGCACACAGATGGAAGCCAGGGTCATGGTGCGGTTGTTCCACAGGCTGCGCACGCCTTCTTTCAGCAAATAACCAAAACTATACATATCGCAGGCTCCCTCCTCACACCGTCGGCTGCTGGGGATCGTTGGTATCGGCAACGATCTGGCCACTGTGGATCTGAATGATACGGCGGCCGAAGTGCTTCACCAGAGAATGTTCGTGGGTCACCATCAAAATGGTGGTGCCGCGCTGGTTGATCTCGTTGAGCAGGTCCACGATTTCAAAGGAAAGCGCCGGGTCGATATTGCCGGTGGGTTCATCCGCAATAATAATGGAAGGGTTATTCACCAGGGCGCGGGCCAGGCCCACACGCTGGCGCTCGCCGCCGGAAAGTTCCGTGGGCTTGTGCTTCATTTTGCCTTCCAGCCCCACCAGTTCCAAAATATAGGGCACACGCTTTTTAATATCTTTACGGGAAGCACCGGTAACACGCATAGCAAAAGCCACGTTGTCAAACACGGTCATGTGGTCGATCAGGCGGAAATCCTGGAAGACCATGCCCATCTGGCGGCGAATATAGGGAATACGGCGACGCTTGGCCCCCGAAACCTCTTCACCGTTGATAAAGATCTGACCGGAGGAAGGCTTTTCCTCACAGGTAATCAATTTAAGAAACGTACTTTTGCCGGCGCCGGAAGAGCCGACAATAAACACGAATTCGCCTTTTTCAACATGCAGATTCATATTCTGCAGAGCGCGGGTACCGTTGGAATATACCTTCGATACGTCTCTGAATTCGATCATGGTTAACCTCCTTGCCACCCCCACCATAGTGTGGGAGCCAATTTCAAAAATAAACCTGTCGGATCGTTATTATTGACCCGACAGGCTTGCTCACTGCAAAATGCGCACAAACTGTGCACCCATGCCCGTTTACACGTGCATCAGAACTTCATGGGGTTGCTGGAAAGATACTTCTTGACCATCAAGGCCACCTTAAACACGATGGCGTCTTCGAATTCGCGCAGATCCAGCCCGGTGATCTTCTTGATCTTCTCCAGGCGGTACACCAGGGTGTTGCGGTGCACGAACAGCTTGCGGGAGGTTTCGGAAACGTTCAGGTTGTTTTCAAAGAACTTCTGAATGGTGAACAGAGTTTCCTGATCCAGAGATTCAATGGAACCGCGCTTGAACACTTCGCGCAGGAACATCTCGCACAGGGTGGTGGGCAGCTGATAAATCAGACGGGCAATGCCCAGATTGTTGTAGCTGACGATGGTCTTTTCGGTATCAAATACCTTGCCCACTTCCAGGGCGACCTGGGCTTCCTTAAAGGAACGGGCCAGATCCTTGATGTTATCCACAATGGTACCGATGCCAACCACACAGTGGGTGTAGAACTCGCTGGAGAGGGTATCCACAATGGAACCGGCCAGCTTATCCAGGTCGCGCTCGTCAATACCGGCGCGGATTTCCTTCACCAGGGCAATATCGGTTTCGTTGATGTTGATGATAAAGTCTTTGGACTTATCCGGGAACAGCTGCTGAATCACATCGTAAGCGGAAACATCCGTCTTGTTGGTGATCTTGATGAGCATGCACACGCGGCTCACATCAGAGCTGAAGTGCAGTTCGCGGGACTTAAGATAAATATCGCCGGGCAGAATGTTATCCAGAATCACGTTCTTGATAAAATTGCTGCGGTCGTACTTTTCATCATAATACTGCTTAACACAGCTGAGAGAAACAGCCAGCAGACCCGTATAGCGGGCAGCATCTTCATCGGCACCGGAAACAAACACGGCATACTCCGGCTTGGGATGAGCACCGATGGCTTCGTACGTGTAGCCATCCACCACAACGGAAGAAGAAGGAGTGAGACTGTCGGCAGAAAGATCTTCAATAACCTCACCGATTTTGCCCAGCTCGCTGCAGGCGATGATCACAGAAGACTCATCCACCACACCGATGGTACGGTCAATGGACTGACGCATCTGGTGGATCACGGTCTGAAATAATCTGTTTGACATGATAAACCCCTCTCTATTCTCCGCCAAAAGGATATACACAAAAACGAACGGTGCGCGGCGGCTCGCCATCGAACGGAAATTATACTCCTGTTTAAATCATATTGTACAAAATTGTAAGCAAAATTTCAACCATATTTTCAAGAAAATTTTGGTTTTTCAAAACTTTTCCTCTAAAAATCCCCTTAAATTGGGCACAAACACAAAAACGGCCTCCCTAAAAAGGGAGGCCGCCGTGAAATATCGGTTAAATATTTCGCCGAAAAAACAACTTAGTTGAGGATGGTCTTCTCGGTTTCCTTGTCGAACAGGTGCATCTTGTTCAGGTCGAAAGCGATCTTCTGCTGGTCGCCGGCCTTAGCGGTGGAGGTGGGTTCCACACGGGCGGTAACGTTGTTGCCTTCGCACTCCAGATACAGATAGGTCTCAGCGCCCATCAGTTCGGTAACGTCAACATGGCACTCGGCAAAGCCGTCGTTAACCTTGGCCATGAAGTCGGGTTCGTCGTGCACGTCTTCGGGACGGATGCCGAACACAGCGTCCTTACCAACGAACTTGGCGATTTCGGTGCCTTCGGTCTTGTTGGCAGGAATCTTGTATTCGTAGGGACCAAACTTGATGGTGTAGTCCTTACCCTGCTGGCCGATGACGCAGTCGATGAAGTTCATCTGAGGAGAACCCATGAAGCCGGCAACGAACTCGTTGCAGGGCAGTTCGTACAGGTTCTGGGGAGTATCGACCTGCTGAATGAAGCCGTCCTTCATAACCACGATGCGGTCGCCCATGGTCATAGCTTCGGTCTGGTCGTGGGTAACATAGATAAAGGTGGTGCCGAGTTTCTTATGCAGCTTGGTGAGCTCGGTACGCATCTGGGCACGCAGCTTGGCGTCCAGGTTGGAGAGCGGTTCGTCGAGCAGGAAGACCTTGGGGTTACGCACGATGGCACGGCCCAGGGCAACACGCTGACGCTGACCACCGGACAGAGCGGCAGGCTTTCTGTCGAGCAGGTGGGTGATATCGAGGATACGGGCAGCTTCGTCGACGCGGCGCTTGATTTCGTCCTTAGCAACCTTGCGCAGCTTCAGACCAAAGGCCATGTTGTCAAAAACCGTCATATGGGGATACAGAGCATAGTTCTGGAAAACCATGGCGATGTCGCGGTCCTTGGGAGCGACGTCGTTAACCAGCTTGTCGCCGATATACAGTTCGCCGTCGGAAATTTCTTCCAGGCCGGCGACCATGCGCAGGGTGGTGGACTTACCGCAGCCGGAAGGTCCGACCAGAACGATAAACTCTTTGTCTTCGATGTCCAGCGTGAAGTCGCTGACGGCGGTCACGTTGCCGGTATATACCTTGTAGATGTGCTGAAGGGATACACTTGCCATTTTGAAGTCCTCCTGTAATTATTCGGAGCGCTCTGTCTCCGTTTCTGCCATTATTATATGCAAAGTCAAAAGAAAAAGGAATTGCCCGTTTTCACAAGCATTCCTCTCTCTCTTTGTTCATTTTGCACAAAACCTTCCGGCAGGCTTACCGGCGGTTCTGGATCTCGTTGCGCTCCAGCCGGATATTGTTGATCAGTTCGCTCATCTTCCGGTCGGTTTCCGCCAGCAGCGAGTCGATGTAGTTCAGCGTATTCTTGTGCAGGTTCGCGGCCTCCTGGCGCGCGCTTTCCCGCAGTTCCTCGCTTTCCACGCGGGCCCGGCGGACGATGCTCTCCTCCTCCACCAGCTCGTCGGCCTTCTTCTGGGCGTCCGCGATGATGCGGGCCGCTTCGGCCTTCGCGTTTTCCACGGTGGCGTTCGCCTGGTTCACGGCCTGGTCCATGCGGGCGTTCGCTTCCTGCACGGCCTGGTCCATCATCTGGCTGGCCTTGGCGCTCGCTTCATCCACCATGCCCTGCGCCTGTGCCTGTGCGCTGGCCAGGGTATCCTTGCGGATGCGCTCCGCCTCCATGCGGATCTGCTCTTCGTTCTTCACGATTTCCGCGGCCTTGTCCACCGTATCCGGAATGTTGTCCCGCAGGTATTCCAGCTGGGCCGTCATCGTGCTCCGGTTTACCACGCACGTTTCGCTGTTGATCAGGGTCTTCCGGGCATTCCTCAGCTCCTCCTGCAGTATGCTGACCGCTTTCAGGCAGAGTTCCGCGCTGTTGATGTCTCCCGCCATGATGATCTCCTCCTCGTCCGCCGCTTCAGGCAATTGATTATTTCTTCAGGTATTTGTCGATATCCTTTGCGATCTTCTTTGGAATCAGGAAACTGTAGTCCCCGCCGAACGCGGCGATTTCCCGCACCGTGGAGGAAGACACATTGTCCATCCCGTCCCCGGCAAACATCAGGATCGTTTCCAGCCCCGGGCACAGCTCCCGGTTCACGGCCGCCGCCGCGCGTTCCTGCTCGAATTCGGCAACGCTGCGCACGCCGCGGATCACGGCGGTGCCGGGCTCCTGCTGCTTCATGTAGTCGGCCAGCAGTCCGCTCCATTTGTCCACCGTCACGTTCGGGAGGTCCCGGCACGCCTTTTCCAGCATCCGTGCCCGTTCGTCAAACGGAACCGTGCCGGCCTTGGCGATGTTCACCATCACGGTCACCGTCACATGCTCCATCACGGAGGCGGCCCGGCGGATCAGGTCCAGGTGTCCGCGGGTCGGCGGGTCAAAGGATCCCGGAAATACGCCTTTCATTTTTCTTCTCCTTCCGCGTCGGTCCCGCCGTCCTTCCGGAGGCGGTAAAACGTCACGCCGCAGTATCCCCACTGCCGCCGGTCGGTTACTTCATATCCTTCGCCGGCTGTCACGGCAGCTTTTGCCTCATGCTCCAGGATCACCAGCCCGTCTTCCGCCAGCAGCTGTCCGACGGCTGTGAAAACCTCGTGAAGGTCGGTCATCCGGTACGGCGGATCCAGGAATACCAGGTCATACCTTCGGCCTTCCCGGGCCAGGTCCGCGGCGGCCTGTTTCCAGTCGCGCAGCAGCACTTCCGCCCGGTCCGCGAAGCCCAGGGCTTCCAGGTTTTTCTTCTGTATCCGGCTGGCGTTCCGGTCCGAATCCACCAGCGTCGCGCTTTCCGCGCCGCGGCTCAGTGCCTCGATGCTCAGTGCGCCGCTCCCGGCAAAAAGATCCAGCACCCGGCTGTCCCGGATGTTCATCTGCAGAATATTAAACAGGTTTTCCCGGACCCTGTCAAGCGTCGGGCGGGTGTTCTTCCCTTCCGGCGCCTCGATTTTCCGCCCGCGGGCGGTTCCCGCGATAATCCGCATTTTCCGCTCCCGTCAGTTCAGCTGTTCCGGCTGCCGCGCCGCGTTCCTCCGGGCGCGCCGGGCCTTGTTTTCCCGCCGTCTCCGGATCTTCTTGTTTTCCTCGATCTGGGTATGGATCTTCGTCCGGATGTTCTTCCCGTTCAGGAAGCCCGTGCCGTAGGCGATCACCGGCAGCAGCAGGATCAGCGGGCTGATCCGCTCCACGGTCAGCATCAGGTCCTTGTTGGAGGCTCCGACCATGCTGATGAACGGCATGATGATCACGCGCACGATCATCCGGATGATGTCCGTTGACGAAATCGGGTCAGCCTGCGTATAGGAAACCAGCGCGTTGCCGATTTCGCTGCGCTTGGTCATCGCGCTTGCCCAGCTGGGCAGCGTCCCCGCGGATGTCATCTGCCGCTCCGCGGTAAACGCCAGGATCAGCGCAAGGATGATGAACGGAATCATGCCCAGCAGGGCTGTCACAT
>JAFYOA010000218.1 GCA_017547865.1 Clostridia bacterium | reverse complement strand
TTATCAGCATATAATGTGTGGGCGCTATCTGTGGCATCGGCGGCGGTGTGATTATCAAGCCCGTGCTGGATGCTGTGGGTGCAATGGAGATCGCAACCATTAATTTCCTTTCCGGCTGCACCGTTCTTTCTATGACAGCGTATTCCGTTGCCTGCAGCCGCACAGGGAAAAACAGCAGGATCGATACCGCTGTGGGAACCCCGCTTGCTGTGGGTGCTGCTTTGGGTGGCATCGCCGGGAAACAGCTTTTTGATTTCCTTAGCACCCTTACGCAGGGAACCGACCTCAATGCCATTCAATCTGCGTGCCTTCTCGTCGTTACCCTGGGCACGCTTCTGTACACGGCAAATAAAGAAAAGGTTTCCACATTGCAGGTGAAAAACAAAGCCGTTTGCTGCCTGATCGGTTTGACTTTGGGGCTTATGAGCGCTTTCCTTGGCATCGGCGGCGGGCCTATCAACCTGGTGGTACTGTTTTATTTCTTTTCCATGGATACAAAAACAGCCGCGGAAAACTCGCTCTATATTATTCTTTTCTCCCAGGTTGCAAGTTTGCTTTTGGGCATTGCGGGTGGCACGGTGCCGGAATTTTCTCTTTTAATGCTTTGTTTGATGGTTGGCGGAGGCATTCTTGGCGGAGTTTGCGGGCGTAAAATCAACAAAAAAATCGATAGTGCCATCGTGGATAAACTGTTCGTTATTCTGATGGCGATCATTATTTTGATCAATATTTTAAACATCATAAAATTCTTATAGGTGTTGAATCAATATCATGGTCGATGTGCACAAATTGAGTGGGTGAAATTCTTATAAAAATCCAAAAAACCAGAATTATGAACAAATTGATTGTAAAATCACTCTAATGTGGTAAAATAGTACGCATAACAAATGACGGAAAGTAATTATATGAATCACATATGAATTCTGCGTTTGAAGTAGCGTTTTGCCAGAGGGGGGAGATGTGCCATGTTTATCGGCATGGATATTGGATCCAGCAGCGTGAAAGCGGTTGCCATGGTCGACGGCAAACGTTGCAAGGCCAAGGCTGAGTATCCCTCGGGCACAGGTGCTCTTGAGCAGGATGCGGTTGCAGTAGCTGAAACGGTGGCGGAATGTTTTCGCCGTCTTATTTCCGAGAATTCTCTTTCTGCTGAAAGCATCCGTGGTATTGGCCTTTGCGGCCATGGTCCCAGTATCGTTTTTGTAGACGAAGCAGGTCAGGCAAAAAGTACCGTTGTCACCTGGCAGGATCATCGTGCTGCGCCTCAGGCGGCAAGATTGCGTGAACTGATCCCCGGGTTCAGTAAGGATGGTACCTCTTTTGAGGCAAAGCTGCTTTGGAGCTGGGAAAATCAGAAAGAATTGTTTGATGCGGGGTACACGCCCCTTTATCCCAAGGATTATCTGCTTGGTCTTTTGTGTGGCCGTGTTTGTATGGATGAATCCACCGCGTCGGCCATAACTTACTACAACAGAGCCTCCCGCACTTGGGATACTTTGGGTCTCTTTCCCAGGGAAAATCTGCCGAAAGTGGTTTCCCCATGGGAGGCAGCAGGTGTAACGGGAACGGAGTTTTCCCGTTTTTGCGGTTTGCCTGACAGTGTGGCGATTTATCCCGGCGGTATCGATTGCTTCTGTGAAGCGGTGGGTGCAGGCGGCGTAAATCCCGGTTTGGTGGTAGACGGCACGGGAACCTCTACTTGCTTGACCCGTGTGGCCAAAAGGGGAGAGGGTGTCAGCTATCATGTGCTGCCGGATATGGATCTTTCCGTGAATATGATCTCCTCCACGGGCGCTTCTTTTAAGTGGTTCTGCGAGAAGATCGATGCGGAAGGAACGGAAGTTATCGGCACGCTGGATCCTGCAACTCCCACAAAGCTTTTGTTCCTGCCGT
>JAFYOA010000217.1 GCA_017547865.1 Clostridia bacterium | reverse complement strand
ATATTCCGCCTTTAGTACAAAGTTCGTTGCCGTGGGTTGTAAAAAACACCTACCCGCCCGCACAGCCAAAAGCGCCGCTTTTCTTTTGGCAAAAACGGCAATTGAAATACCAAAAAAAGTGTGCTATTCTATTGGCAGCGACAACCCCAACCACCGGTTGGAAATCGCCGCAAAAATCAAACCAACGGGCGCTTGTCTTTTGCCTGCCGATTCTTATAATGAAAGAGAAACGGCGAAAGCCTGCCCCAAACCATACACCGTTTGAACGGAGGAATTGTATGAAATTTTATCAGGACTGGATGGCCTGCATCCACGACGAAACCATGGCGCCGGAGTATTTCCCCGCCGTGGTGCCCGGCAACGTGCAGAAGGACTTTGCCCGCTACATGGGGTGGCTTGCGGACCTGCAGTTTGCCACCAACATTAAAAAGCTGGAACCCTACCGCAATTGCTACTGGAAATACGAGACCACGCTGGAATACACCGCCAACCCCGGCGAGCGCGTGTACTTTGTGGCAGAAGGCATTGACTACGAATTTGATATTCTGCTGGACGGCGAAAAGCTGTGGCACCAGGAGGGTATGTACACCCCGGTGGAGCTGGATGTAACGGAAAAAGCCAGACCCGGCTCCGTGCTGGCGGTCATTCTGTATCCCCATCCCTCTGCCCCGGGCGCTACACCCTTCACCCGGGAAGAAGCCCGGGAAAGCTGCAAACCCCCGGTGACCTACAGCTGGGACTGGAACCACTTCCTGCCTATCTCCGGCCTGTGGAAGCCCGCCTACGTGGAGACCCGCACCGCCGATTATATCCGCAGCTGCGAGCCGTTCTACACGCTGGATGTGGAAACCAAAACCGCAGACATTTGGTTTGAGACCGACTGCGGCGCCCCCGTGGAATACACCCTGTGGGATGCCGAAGGCAATGTGCTTTACACCGGCACCGAGGGGAAAATCTCGCTGACCGATGTGCACCTGTGGTGGTGCAACGGCCAGGGTGAACCCTACCTGTACCGCTGGAGCGCCAAGACCCCCGGCGATGAAAAGACCGGCCGCATTGGCCTGCGCACCGTGCGCCTGGTGAAAAACGAAGGCACCATGGACGAGCCTGCGGAATTCCCCAAGGGCCGCTACCCCGCCCCCATTACGGTGGAACTGAACGGCCGCCGTATTTTCGGCAAGGGTTCCAACTGGGTGAACAACGAGCTGTTCTTTGGTGATTTTACAAAAGAACGCTACGAAGAGCAAATTGTAGCCGCCAAAGAAGCCAACATGAACCTCTTCCGCATTTGGGGCGGTTCCGGCATTGGCAAAGATGAATTCTTTGAACTCTGCGACGAGCACGGCATTATGGTGTGGCAGGAATTTATGCTTGCCTGCAACGAATACCCGAATAAAGACCACTACCTCTCTGTACTGGAAAAAGAAGCCACGTGGATCGTGAAGCACCTGCGCCGGCACGCGTGCATCGTGCTGTGGTGCGGCGGCAACGAGCTGTTCAACGGCTGGTCTGCCATGGACGATCAGTCCCTTCCCCTGCGCCTGCTGAACAAGATCTGCTACGAGCACGACCGCAGCCGCGCGTTCCTGTACACCTCTCCTCTCACCGGCATGGCCCACGGCTGCTATCTCTTCCGCTACGAAGACGGCCGCGACGTGTTTGAAGTGCTGCCCACCGCCCACCACACCGCGTATACGGAGTTCGGTGTGCCCGGCATGGCCGACCCGGAGAACCTGCGGAAGATCATTCCGGAGGACGAGCTCTTCCCCCTGCGCAAAACGGAAAACTGGGTGTACCACCACGCCTTTGAGGCCTGGGGCGACGAGCGCTGGAGCTGCCCCTCCACCGTGGAGCATTATTTTGGCGAAGTGAACAGCATTGAAGAATACTGCGAAAAGACCGACTGGATGCAGAGCGCCGGCTACCAGGCTATTTTTGAAGAGTCCCGCCGCCAGTGGCCCTATTGCTCCATGGCGCTGAACTGGTGCTACAACGAGCCCTGGATCTGCGCCGCCAATAACTCGCTGATCGCCTACCCCAACAAGCCGAAGCCCGCCTACTACGCCGTGAAGAACGCCCTGCGTTCCTCCATTCCCACCGCCCGCATTCCCCGGTTCGATTGGAAGAGCGGCGACCTGTTCACCGCCCAGCTGTGGTATGTGAACGACGCCCCGGAAACCGTGAACGACACGGTGAAAGTCTCTGTCATCCTCGGTGAAGAAGAGTTTGAGATGTTCACCTGGGAGACCGGCAACGTGGCCGAACGCACCAACAAGGTGGGGCCCTCTGTGAACCTGCACCTGCCCAAGGTGAAGAACACCGACAAGCTGGTGCTGAAGCTGACTTCTGCCC
This sequence comes from Clostridia bacterium, assembly GCA_017547865.1. The sequence continues at coordinate 356 of JAFYOA010000217.1, read as the reverse complement.
ACACCGGCCGCAGCAACGAATATACCCTGCGTTATTACTACAAAGAACCCCCGAAGCGCACCCTGCAGCTGAACGTATAATAAAAAAGGAGATGCCCGCGGGTATCTCCTTTTTAAAATTTACAATAGATATTTTGGAATCCGGAACATAAAAGTTTCGATTGAACCTTTTCAAAGGTTCATAGGGTGTCGGGACAAAGTCCTGACCCGTCCGTCGCAACGGACGGAACACTTTAGCCTGAGAAGCGCTGGAAAGGGGTTAGGGGAAAGCCTACAAGTGAGGTTTTCCCCTTTTGTTTTATTTTCGCTCCACAGACTGCAACACATGGCAGGGGGATTCCAAAGGGTGCTCCCTTT
>JAFYOA010000216.1 GCA_017547865.1 Clostridia bacterium | reverse complement strand
CCGTAAAACATTTCCAGCATATAGTACTTGTTGTACTTTTTGTGGAAATAGAACCGGCGCTTGGTGCTGTCGGTTTCGCTTTTGCCCTTAATGCCAAAGGCACTGAGCATGCTGAGACCCGCCAGCGCGGCAGCAATACCGAAGAACAGTGTATAGGGCTGGTTGGCGGTGATGATGGAGAACACGATAACAATGACGAAATAGCCCACCAGGGTACCCATCTGGTTGATGGAATTCTGCATGCCCTGGGCTACGCCGCCGCGGCCTTCTTTGGCATACTGCAGGCACAGGGTGCTCTTCATGCCGATCTGGATATGTTCACCCAGCGCAAAGGTGCAGATGGCCAGGGTGGCCAGCACTTTGGTGGGCGGCAGCACCGCATGCATGCCCATACCAATGAGCATGATCACCGCGCCGATCTTAAACATGGTTTCGGCAGAGAACATATAGAAAACCGCCAGGATCAGCACCAGCATAACACCGGGCAGTTCACGGAAGAACTCCGTAACGCCGCGCTCCATCTCTCCCATATGCACAACTTCCACCAGGAAGTTATCCAGCATACCCTTGTACAGACCATAGGAAAGGCCTGAAATGAGAACGCACAGCAAAAACCAGCGGAAGCTGCTGCCTTCCCGGAAAACTTCTTTTACTTTAGAAAACAATACGACCACTCCCAAAAATTATTCCTCAATAGTATACAATAACAAAGATGGAATTGCAATGCCTTTTACCCCAGCAGGCCGAAGAACCAGCCGCCGGCGGGCAGTTCCACAGTATAGGAACCATCGTCATTCCGGTGCAGAGTGCCGTTCCCCTCTGCCGTGTGCAGGGCAAGCCCGGCTTTGGCTTCCACACGAACAGTAGAAGCCGCCTCGGGCAGCAGCACTTCTCCCCCGGCCACGCTTTGCTGCACGCCGCTGTTGTTGGTGAGCAGCAGGCAGTAAGAACCGTCCGCACGGCGGGTCAGCTGTTTCATGGCGCCGCCGGTACAGGTGCAGGGCAGCAGTTTATCCAGCAGCTGCGGTACGTCTTCCATTGCGCAAATCTTATTTCCATAAGCACTTGCCAAAGCGGAAGAGCCGGTAAGATCCACCAGGTATTCATAGGCATCCGCATCAAATTTATCTTCGTGTACGATATCCAATGCATCCGGCACGGTGCAGTTGAGAAGCGATTTTGTTTCGCTGCCCAGCATGGGTTCGGTCTCGCAGAAAAGTTTCTTCAAGCCGGCACGCACGCGAGGCAGTTTGTCTTTCAAGGCACCTTCTGCAGGGTACCGCAACAGCCGGTCGGGTTCGGCTGCGTTCTGGTCAAGCACTTCCAGCTCTTTGGGCAGCACCACCGCAATGGGGGTCACCGGGGTACCGATCTCCGGGTATTTTTCCGTGAGTTCAATAAATTCTTTCTTCACACGGCCGTAGGGAGACAGTTCAAATCCGTTCCAATCATAGAAGGTATTGCACAGGCCCCATTCTTCCGCAATAAAAGAAGCACCGGCAAAGTAGGAATACAAATGCATTCTGCGTTGCATGGAGCGGGAGCTGCCACCGTTTTCACCGTTCGTTTCAAAGGGGAACGATTCCGGGCCGATATTCCACTCGTTTCTGCCCTCTTTATTGTAGCAGCAGGAGGAGAAGGGGTCGCCGCCCCAGGGCTCGTAATAGGTGCCGAAGGGCACACCGTAGGCCTTGGCCATGCCCCGGGCGTAAGCCACCTGAATGCGGGTATTGGCGGTTTGGGCGCCGATCTCCGGCATCAGCCGGCGGGCACCGTTTTTCAGTTCCATGGCGTAGGCCAAAAAACCGCTGTCGCAGGGGAGCAGCATACCATCGGTGTACTCCTGGCGGTCTTTGAACAGCCAGCGGGCGTTTTCCAAAAATTCTTCGTAGGTTCCGGGTTTGCCTGTTTTTTCGTATTCTTCGGGGCTCATGGCCTCCACAAACACATGTTCAAATGGAAACGCTGCCCGGATGGCTGCGGTGATGGCATCGGCGTTCCAGGCGGCACAGCCGCTGCGCTCCAGCTTTTCCAGGTCGCTTCTGTAGTTGCTCATCCACTCGTGCATCTGAAAGCCCCAGAACTTCTCCCCCAGCATGTTCTTGTATTCTTCCACCAGGTCCATGTCGTAGGGGTATTGCTCCAAAAAGCAGCCGCCCTGCAGCCGGTCGATGTAGAATGGCATGGGGTGTTCCTGCAGCAGTCGGTGCAGATGGCCGCCCCGGCGGGCAAGATTGTTGAATTTCAGTTCTTCATCGATATCGATGCTCTGGCAATAGCGGATACCGTGGTTTTCTTTCACAAGACCGGCCTTAACCTGGGCATCCCAGGTCTCGGGGGTATGGTAAGCATGCAGATACGTAAACATTCGGTCTCCTCCATTACGGTTTCCAGTATTCTTCGATGCACTCTTTGGCGATCTGCACATAGCGGCGGCCGCGGTTGTAATCACCGAAGATAGTGCCCACTTCACGCTGGGCCATTTCAAACAGGCAGCCGGAGGCGGCTTCGCACACGCCTTTAAAGTAAGCACGCAGTGCTTCTTCATCCATGGGGCCGCGGTTGGTCACGAACTCCGCACGGGGCTTGCTGTAGTACACCACGTTGCTGCCCCGCAGGTATTCGCCCACCTGCATTTCATTGTTGAAAGGCGAAACAGAGAGCTTGCGAAGATTCTTCCACTTGGAGAGATATTCTTCCCAAAGGGCATCCACCCGTTCGCAGCAGCCGTAAGAAAGCAGACCGTAGCGCTTCACCAGGCGATCCTGGTACTGCCAGGCGAACTCGCCGTACATTTCCGGAGAAACAGCGGTGGTCTCCTGGGATTCCAAAAAGCCCCAGCACTGGGTGGTCTTCGTCACATTTTCCGTGGGCAGTTCATTGTTGAAAGCAAAGCTCTCCTGGGCCACCGGTGCAAAATCACAGGTAGGCAGAAGCAGCTGCTCTTTTTCAAGAAAATCATAGTAATCTTCGTACACCCGGGTAGCCATGTCCATCAGCTCGTGCAGAGCCTCCGGGGTATCGTACATAGCAAAGTAGTAGTTTTCCATGCCCATCAGGTGCACCAGGGGGTTGGTGATGCCGCCCCGCAAAGAAGCCATTGTCAGCCGCACCGGGAGAATATCCCCCACCGCGTTCTGCACAAATTCCATTTCCCGCTGTGTGCCTTCCCGGTCCACACCAAAATTGCCACCCCGCAGTTGATCCAGATCTTCTTCCAGGTCGGTGATGATGGGATCGATATGGTAGCCCTTGGAAAGTTCCTCGCCCACCTTGGTCATCTTGCGCTTTAAGCCGAAAGGATCGATCCAGGTGTGCCATTCCAGATCTACGGTCGGTGAAATGGGCGTGTCATCACCAAATAAATCCACACCTACCATGGAGCTCAAAAGCTTGCGTTCCAGCGCCCGGGCATCTTTCCCTTCGCACTGCAGACGGGGCGTGATCACCTCGTTTGTAAAACCGGAAAACAGCAGACGCACGGTGGGATTTTCCCGCTTTCCGGCGGCCAGGGCCTGCCACTGTTTCAATACTTCTTCGTTGCGGGGAGAATGGGCATATTCCAGCTGTTTCTGCGCCAGTTCGCGCAGACGCAGGTGATCGTTTTCTGTTAAGCGTTCCATACAAGCACCTCTCATCGAGTCGTTCTGCGCCCATTGTACCACGGAAGCTGCCCGCTGGCAAACAAAAAAGCTGAAAAAACTGTATAGTTTTTTAAAAAATATGTGGCGCTCGCCGACAATTTGCGGTATGATGAAAACAGAACGGAGCTATGAGGTGATTTTATGCTACCAACCATTAAAATCGGCAATGCAGATGTTACCCGCCTGATCGTGGGCGGCAATCCTTTCAGCGGCTTTTCTCACTGGAGCCGCGAACTGGACTGGCAGATGCGGGACTATTTTACCGCTGCCAAAATCAAAGAGGTGCTCCATAACTGCAAGACAAACGGCATCAACACTATGCTGCTGCGGGGCGATATGCACATCATGCGGCTCATTCACGAGTTCCGGCAGGAAGGCGGCGACATGAACTGGATCTGCATGTCTGCCAGCGAATTTGATAACTTTGACCGGCACGTGGGCCAGGTGGCCCAGTACAACCCCACCGCCATGTACCACCACGGCAGCGTGACGGATGCCATGTTCAAACGGGGCGAATACGACGAGTTGAAGCGCCGCATTGCGGTGATTAAAGAGAAAGGTATTCCCGCCGGCCTGGGCACCCACAT
>JAFYOA010000215.1 GCA_017547865.1 Clostridia bacterium | reverse complement strand
GCGCCTGGCTGCGGAAGCCGCAGCGGAAGGGGAAGTGCCCGTGGGCGCGGTGGTGGTCAAAGACGGCGTGATCGTCGGCACCGGCCGCAACCGGCGGGAAGTGGCCCGCAATGCCCTGAGCCACGCGGAGGTGGAAGCCATTGATATGGCCTGCCGCACCCTGCACGGCTGGCGGCTGTGGCAGTGCGAACTGTACGTTACCCTGGAACCCTGCCCCATGTGCGCCGGGGCGATCATCAATGCCCGGCTGCCGGTGGTGGTGTACGGTGCAAAGGATCCGAAAGCCGGTTCCTGCGAATCTGTCATCCGCATGTTTGATTTGCCATATAATCATCGGCCGGAAGTGATTTCCGGCTATCTGGAAGAAGAATGCTCGGCTGCGCTGACGCAGTTTTTCCGCGACCTGCGGGAAAAGCGAAAGCTGGCACCGAAAGTCTGGGGAGGTTCACAATGGAACTGAAAGTATTTTTGGCCGGTAAATTGAAGACGTTTGAAAACTACATCAATGCCCTGGAAAAGACGGGCATGACCCCGGTGCACGCCGAAGTGGGCACCGCGGTGGATGTGAACGAATACGATGCCCTGCTGATTCCCGGCGGCGCGGATGTGGACCCGCATTTTTACGGGGAAAAGAAAAGCCCCCTGTGCTTTGGAGTGAACGAAGAGCTGGATGCCTGGGAGATCGGCCTGGCGAAAGAGTTTGCCGCTGCCGGCAAGCCGGTGCTGGGCATTTGCCGCGGCTGCCAGGTGCTGAATGTGGCGTTTGGCGGCACTCTGGTGCAGCACATCACCAGCAAGGTGAAGCACTCCTCCATGACCGGGGATATGGTGCACCCCACCCGGGTGGAAGAGGGCAGCTGGCTGGCGGAAGTATACGGCAACTGCAGCGTGACCACCAACTCCGCTCACCACCAGTGCGTAAAGGACCTTGCTCCCGGTTTTGCCGCAGTGCAGTTTGCGGAGGACGGCATCATCGAGGCGATTGTGCATAAAGAGCTGCCTATTTGGGCGGTGCAGTGGCACCCGGAGCGCATGAGCTATGCCCTGCGCCGGGAAGACACCGTGAGCGGCGAACCGGTTTTCCACTTCTTTAAGGCGCAGATCGAGGCGAAAAAGAAGGGATAAACGCAAATCTTCACACAATCATCGCATTGCGTTCGAAATTTGTTCATCAAACCGGCTTTTCTTTGTTGTATACTAAATGTGTAAAACAGAAATTATGCGGCGTAGGCCGTGTGAAAAGGAGAGATCGTATGGCTACCGGAAAAATTCTGATCGTGGACGACGATAAAAATATCTGCGAGCTGCTGCGGCTGTACATTGAAAAAGAAGGCTACACCGTTTCCATTGCCAACGGCGGCAAAAGCGCCCTGGAAATGTTTGAGATTTTCGGGCCGGATATGGTGCTGCTGGATATTATGCTGCCGGAACTGGATGGCTGGCAGGTCTGCCGTGAGATCCGCAAGCAGTCGCAGTGCCCCATCATTATGATCACCGCCAAGGGCGAAGTGTTTGATAAGGTGCTGGGCCTGGAACTGGGCGCCGATGACTACATCGTCAAGCCTTTTGAGACCAAAGAGGTCATTGCCCGCATCAAGGCGGTGCTGCGCCGCATCGGAAAAGATGAAACCTCTGCCGCCAAAGAAGTGCATTACGATAAGCTCACCATCAACCTGACCAACTATGAGCTGAAGGTGAACGGTGTGCAGATCGATGCGCCCCCCAAGGAGATGGAGCTGCTTTACCACCTGGCCAGCAACCCCAACCGTGTGTTTACCCGCGACCAGCTGCTGGACGAAGTCTGGGGCTTCGATTACTACGGCGATTCCCGCACCATCGATGTGCATGTGAAGCGCCTGCGTGAAAAGCTGGAGGATGTTTCGGATAAATGGGCCCTGAAGACCGTGTGGGGCGTGGGCTACAAGTTCGAAGTGAAGGAATAAGCCGTTTATGCGCAAAAACAGTACCATACTGAAAAAACAGCTGGGCATCACCATGGGCATCGTTTTTTGCAGCTATGTGCTCATCGGCGTTATGATGGTGCTCTTTTTCTCCCAGTTCTGGCGCACGGAAAAGAAAGACCTTTTGCTGCAGAATGCGTCGCTGATCTCGGCCCAGGCCTCCAATTATCAGGTGCAGCCGGGCGGGACATTCGACGAGCATCAGCTGACGGAACTGGAACTGGTGTGCCGCAGTATGTCCGTTGTTATCGGTGCCGATGTGATGATCACCGATGCCGGCGGGCAGCCCCTGGTGCGCAGCTATGCCGCTGTGGATACCGTTCGCCCGGGTGAGGTAAACCCCTTTATTATGCAGCGGGTGGAAAAAGGCGGCTATGTAGGCAACGGAAAGTTCAACGGCCTGTATGATGATTCTCATTATGTGATCGGCCTGCCCATTGCGGGTGCGGACGGCACCATGGTGGGGGCGGTTTTCACCGCTGTGGCCCTGCAGGAACTGTCCGTGTACCTGTTCAATATCGTGCGGGTCATCCTGTTTGTTTCGCTCGTTTCCATTCTGCTGGCTTTTATGATCATCGGCGTGTTCAGCTACCGCATGGTGATCCCCCTGCGGAAAATGGCGGTGGCAGCCCGGGAAATGGGCGCCGGCAACTTTAGTGTGCGCGTGCCCAACGGCGGCGATAAGGACGACGAGATCGGCCAGCTGGCAGAGGCGTTCAACAGCATGGCGGTGTCGCTTTCCAACAGTGAGAACGCAAACCGCAGCTTTATTGCCAATGTTTCTCACGAACTGAAAACCCCCATGACCACCATTGCGGGCTTTATCGATGGCATTGTGGACGGCACCATTCCGCCGGAAGACCAGAAAAAATACCTGCGCATCGTTTCGGTGGAGGTAAAGCGTCTTTCCCGCCTGGTGCGCACCATGCTGGATCTTTCCCGCATTGATAACGGCGAACTGCGCCTGACCAAAGCAAAGCACGACATCAGCCCCATTGTGGTGGATGTGATGCTCTCGTTTGAAAAGAAGATCGAAGACAAGCAGCTGGATATCCGGGGAATGGAAGAGCTCCGCCCTGTGGTGATCGACTGCGATGCGGATATGATCCATCAGGTGGTGTACAATCTGGTGGATAACGCGGTGAAGTTCACCAACCCCGGCGGCTATATTGCCGTGGCTGTGCGTGAGCACGGCGGTTGGGTGAACGTGGCCATTGAGAACAGCGGCGAGGGGATTTCCCCCACGGAGCTTTCCATGATCTTCGACCGCTTTTATAAAACAGATAAATCCCGTGCCCGGGATAAAAACGGCATGGGTCTGGGACTCTTCATCGTGCGGTCCATGATCAATCTGCACGGCGGTGAGATCCGCGCCTGCTCCGTACAAAATGAGTTTACCCGATTTGAATTTACCCTGCCTGTCAGCGACGGCACGCCGGACCTGAAAGAAGGACCGCGCTCCCGCACGCGACAGGGCGGAGATAACGGCATGCTTCGGCGGCCGAATGAAAGAAGCGATGACCAATGTGTGACTATGTAGAACAGAACCTCACCGGCGGCAATACCCCGGTGACGGAAGATAACCGTACCTTGCGGCCGGAAGAACAGGGTACTGCTCCTGTGCGGCCCGCCGCCCCTGCGGGCAGTCCGGTGTTTGGCACGGTGACCCAGGTGGAAAATGTGCCGGTACAGCCGGTGGTTTCTGCGCCTGCGGAAGAAGTGCCTTCCTACACCGCGCCGGTGCAGGAAACGCCCGTACAGCCCGTACAGCCCGTGTATGCTCCCGTTCAGCCGGAGCCTGTGTATACTGCTCCGGTACAGCAGGAACCGGTGTATGTGCAGGAAGTGCCGGAACAACCGGTGTATGCCCCTGTACAGGATAATAACTGCACGTACCACCAGGCGGGCGCAGCCGGCAGCTATGGCGCCGAACCCCAGCCCCAGCCTGTTTATAACGCCGAGGTGCACCAGCAGTACGCCGCGCAGAACGGCTATGACCAGACGGCCTACAGCTACGGCTACGCCTCCGGTGCGGCCCCTGCCAAAAAGAAGATGAAGACCGGCGCCAAGGTGTTCCTGATCATTCTGCTGGTGTGTGCCATTCTTTCTCTGGTGGCTTTGGTG
>JAFYOA010000214.1 GCA_017547865.1 Clostridia bacterium | reverse complement strand
CCCGGCACCGGCCAGGCCACCGATGCATTTTTGCAAAAGGGCTGCCGGGTAACGGCGGTGGAACTTGGAGAAAATTTGGCGGCTTTTTTACAGCAAAAATATAACGAAAACGATGCTCTTCGTGTATGGTGCGGCGATTTTCTGCAATACCCGGAGGACGAGCGGTTCGACCTTTTGTACAGCGCCACGGCGTTTCATTGGGTGCCCCGGGAAGAAGCTTTTGCCAAGGCAAAGCGCCTTGTAAAACCCGGCGGAAAAATCGCGCTGTTCTGGAACCACCCCATTGTGGGCGACGACCCGCAAAGCTCCATGGCACAGGCGGTGCAGGCGGTGTACGCCCGCTTTGGCAGTAAATCGAGCGGCAAACCATTTGATGGCAGCAGCTGCCCTGCCTATGTGCAGGCCATGGAAGAAGCCGGCTTTGTAAATGTGCGCAGCCGGTTGTTCACCGCACGGCGGGTGTTGACCGGCGAAGATTACGTGCGGCTGATGCGTTCGTACTCTGACCATGCCGGGATGGATGCGCAGACCCGACAACAGCTGGAAAAGGAGATGGCAGCGGCCATTCGCGCCATGGGCGATGCCCTGGTGATCCGGGACGTGATGGACCTGTACCTGGCCGAAATGCCAAATGAAACGGAGGATTGACTGTGTTTAAAACAGAAACGCATTTGCATACAAAAGATACCAGCCCCTGCGGACACCTGTATGCCGAAGAGATGGTGAAGCTTTACAAAGAAGCCGGCTACAGCACCGTATTTGTATCCGACCATTTTCAGCGCAGTGTGCTGGAAGGTTTTGGGGATCTCTCCTGGAATGATAAGGTGGACCGCTTTTTGCTGGGCTACGAGAACGCCAAAAAAGCCGGGGAAGCCCTGGATTTGACCGTGCTGCCGGCCATTGAGCTGCGGCTGGATGAATGCATCAATCATTATTTGGTGTACGGTTTCGACCGGCAGTTCCTCTACGATTTTAACGGCCGGTTCGATCTTACCATTGAAGAATTTATGCCCATGGCCCGGGAGAAGAATCTGCTGGTGGTTCAGGCACACCCCTACCGCGATGGAAAGAATCTTCCCCGCCCGGAACTGGTGGATGGGTTTGAGGTGGTCAATTCCAACCCCCGGCATAACAATTTTGAAGACGAGATGAAGGTTTTGGCTAAAAACCATGGCATTTATATGACCGCCGGTTCCGATGCCCACCGATACGAAGATGTGGCGGGCGCAGGTATGGGTTCGGCCGAAAAAATAGAAACTGCCGAGGACTACATTCGCCTGGTACGCAGCGGCTGCGGCCGGCTGATCAAAGCAGAGGGCGTGTGAGCCGATGGCTCTCACTATTGTGATAATCTACAAATTCCACAGGTTGCTTTCTACAGGGCAGCCTGTGTTTTTTGTTTCTTTTTGCGTGGCAGGCTGTTATAATGGTGATAAAGAGACTTCCCGCGCAAGGAGGATGAAAACGATGAAAGAAATGATCAATGCTGCCCGGAAATACCGGGAAACATTATTGAATGACCCCCACCGCCCCGGCTACCACTTTGCCATTCCTGAAGACAACGGAATCCCCGGTGATCCGAACGGTGCTTTTTATGCCGACGGTGTGTATCACCTGATGTATCTGCATAAAAATTCCGAGACCAACGGCTTTCATTGGGGACATCTGACTTCCACGGACTTGCTGCACTGGCGGCGGCACAAGGATGCGCTGACGGTGCAGGACGGCGATGAAGGCTGCTTCAGCGGCGGCGCCTTTGTGGATGACGATAAGACCGCCTATCTGACTTTCTGGAAATTTCCCGCCAAGACCCCCGGCGGAGATAAAGGCGGCATCGCCATGGCCTGCGCCCGCCCGCCTTACGAGGATTGGGAACGCATGGAACCGATTGCGGTGGAAAGCGGCGCGGTGTGGGGGGCAGGCGATTTGGAACTGAACGGCGAAACAGTCCATCTCGGTTGTGCCGATCCTTCGAATATTTGGAAAATGAACGGCCGCTACTATATGCAGCTGGGCAACAAAGTGGTGTTGGACACCTACGGCCGGGACGCGGATTCCCCGCAGATATACAAGGGCGACTGGACGGAACTGTACCGTTCGGATGACCTGCGGCACTGGGAATTCGTGCAGCGTTTTTATGTGAATGATTTTACCGACCCCACTTGGCCCGATGTGACCGAAGACGATATGTGCCCCAGCTTTTTGCCGTTGTTCGATGCCAAAGCCGATGGCAAACCCACAGGGAAATGGCTGCAGCTGTTTATTTCTCATAACAAAGGCTGCCAGTATTATGTGGGCGAACTGCAGGGCGAGACGTTCGTGCCCGAAATGCATGGCCGTATGTCTTGGAATGACAACACCTTCTTTGCGCCGGAGGCCATTGTGGATGACCGCAACCGCCACATTATGTGGGTTTGGCTGCTGGATAATCTGAAGAACGATTTTGAACGTTTTGGTTGGAGCGGTGTGTATTCCTTCCCGCGGCTTTTGTGGTGGGAAAACAATGAATTGCACATGGCCCCGGCAGATGAACTGGAGCAGCTGCAGTACAATCACCAGGAACTGACCGGAACGACAGGCGCTTTGCCGGTGAAAAACGGCACTTCGTTCCGCCTGAAGGCAAGCTGGGAGAACCCGGCTGACGGCACCGGCTGCCGGGTGCGCAGGAGCAATGACGGCAGCCAATACACCGATATTTTTGTGGATATGGCCGCCGGCAAGCTGGTGATGGATGCTGCGCACAGCGGCAGTGAAGGCAGAACGATTCGGGAAGAAGCACCTTTTGTGCTGCGCCCGGAAGAAAAACTGGAACTGGATATTTTTGTGGACGGGCCTGTGGTGGAGGTTTATGCCAATCAGCGGCAGGCAATCTGCAGACGCGTGTACCCGGATGCACCTGCGGAGGCGACCGGTGTGTGCCTGCTGGGCAATGCTGCACCCGAACAGTTGGATGCATGGGAAATTGCCCCTGCCAATCCCTATTGAGAACCAAAGACTTTGTGCACGGAAAACTGTGTGCAAAGTCTTTCCTTTTTACTTTACTTTTCCTGCGCGGGCTTTTATAATGGTGATAAAGAAACTTCCCATGCAAGGAGGAAGAAAGTATGAAAGTTTGCATCCTGCAGCCGCCCTATTCCCGGGATACGGCGTTCTGCGATGAATATTTTGCCTGGAAACTGGCTCGGCTGGACGAATGTGACGAAAGCCTGGAT
>JAFYOA010000213.1 GCA_017547865.1 Clostridia bacterium | reverse complement strand
GGGCATCCGTCATGGTTTTGTCTCCTTTGGTTTCTGCCGGTTTGTTATCCACATTCTACCACAGAAAAACAGAAAGTATCACAGCTTCGGCAGTTCCGTCATGCGCAGGGCAGTACAGCCAAAGGGCTGCAGCAGCAGGGTCTGCGCTTCGCCGGTGGGGGTGCGGTCACCGGGGACGGCGGCGCATACGCCGGGCACTTCCGGTTCTTCCTCCCAGTGAATGGGCCGCAGTGTAGCTTCCAGCTGCACCGGCGGGTGTTCGTGAGAGAAGGGGAAATCAACAATGTCGTTTTCTTTCAGCACGAAGTTTTCGCCGGCAAATGCCCAGCCAAAGTCCTTTTGGGGCAGCACGTCGTAGTCGCAGTAGGGGTATTGCCGCACCACGCCGTTGGCTTCGTATTCGTCTTTTACCCAGGTCTCGCCCAGGGGCACAGAATAGGTCAGCGGGCCGCGGCGCAGGGCGAAGAGTTCTTCCGGCCGGGCGATCCATTCCACCTGCTGGGTAAGCTGCAGGGTAAAGCTGGTTTTGCCGGCAAACACCTGCCGCACTGCGTGAATGGCACCGGGGGTCACCGGTTCACCGTTCAGCGTGGCAGAGGCGCATTGCGGTACGCGGATGTACAGGGTGAATTCGGCGGGTTCTTCTGCGGTGACGGTGTACACGGCTGTATCACGGAAAGGATAGAGCGTATCCACTTCCACCTGTACGGGGGTGCCGTTTACACAGGCAGAAAGCACGCCGGGCAGGGGCAGCACGCACAGAATGCCGTCTTCGGCTTTGGCGAAGGCAGAGAGCGCCAGCTTGGGCCAGGCCTGGCCCATATTGGCGGTGCAGCAGCCAAAGTTCGGCTCCAGGCCAAAGCGGTTGGCATCTTCGCTGTTTGAATTGTAGTGGGCCTTGTTGATTTTCTGGCAGGAGATCTGGTTGGTCATTTGGTCGTACTGGTGGCTCCACATATCCGGGCTGATGGTGGCGGGCAGTGCGTTGAAGGCCAGCAGCTCCAGCTTGTCCAGCCAGCGGGTATCGCCTGTGGCGGCAAAGAGATGCTCGTAGGAATACATGGCTTCTGTTACGCCGCAAAGCTCGGTGCCGCGGTTGGCAGCGGTGCCTGCCAAACATTCATCCCCGTTGAAATAACCGTTCACGTTGCCGTGGTATGTGTGCAGTTTTTCCAGCAGTTCTGCGGCTTTTGCACTGCCGTTTTCGCCGGTCACCCGGCCCCACAGGGCGGGGTATTTCAGCATCATGGCCAGGTTCACCACATGGGTCTGGTAGGTCCATTCACCCCGGCGGTTTTCCTGGTCCTGCCAGTTGTCAAACAGTGCGCCCCAATCCAGACCCTGCACGCGCAGGGTGGTGGCCAGGTGCAGCATCCAGTCTTCCGGGCGGCGGTCGTACAGCCAGAACAAGGCCACCAGGCCCTCGAACCAACGGGAAGCGCCCCAGTTGAACAGGGTGTGGTGGGTAAGGTGGTCTTTCAGGTTTTTCAGTGCTTTGTAAACAACAGGTTCCACCCGTTCGTCGTTGGCGCAATCCGCATACTGCGCCAGCACTTTTGTGATGAGCAGGGTCGCCCAGGTATCGTACGTTCTGCGCTGTTCCCAGGTGCAGGGGCACAGCCAGCCGTCTTCTTCCTGCCGGGCGATGATCTCATCGATGTATCGTTTGGCGCGCTTGATCATATCTTCATCCCGCAGCAGGTAGGCCAAAGGAATGAAGCCGTCCAGCCAGTAGGGGACACGCTCCCAGCCTTCGCAGGTGCCGCCGATCCAGGCGCTGTCCCGTACATCGGGCCAGACCTTATCCAGCTGCCCGGCAAGGCCTTCTGCCTGCAGGCGCAGCTGGGTGAGAAGCCAGCCTTTGGGCTGCAGAGCGGGAGCGGTGTAATATGTATATGCAAGTGGTTTTAACATGGTAAACGCCTCCTTTTGTTTCATTATACCCTGTTTGTATAGAAAAAACAGTGCGCCAACCGGGAAAAAACATTGCGAAAATCGACCTGGTATGCTATGCTGAATGCAGGAGTGATTGCGATGGAACGACTGGATCTGAATGGTGAACTGCGGTACAGCGATGCTGCATTTCGTGTGTTTGAACCGGGGGAACACCATGTGACCCGAATTTTTGACCGGGACGTGCTGTTGTTCGTACTGGAAGGTGTGCTGCGCTTTGCGGAAAACGGCTGCCCGGTGGAGGTTTCTCCCGGCGAATACTACGTGCAGCGGGCGGGTTTGCAGCAAACAGCTCCGCTGCCCAGCGAGGCACCCCGGTACATGTATGTGCATTTCAACGGTACCTGGGGTGCGGAAGGTCTGCCCCGGCGGGGGTATTTTTCCCCGGGGGAACTGCTGCCCCTGCTGGAACAGCTGGAAAACTATGAGCAAAGCCCCGCCGCCACCCGGGCCGACCGGCAGATGGTGTTTTTCACTCTGCTGCACCGCCTTGCAGCGGGCCAAAAGAGTGAAGAAAACGACCCGCTGGCCGAGCGGATCCGCCGGGAGTTGTGGGAGCTTTCTGCAGACCCGGCGCCGGTGAGCGAGCTTGCCCTGCGGCTGCATTATTCCGAAGATTACCTTATTCGGGTGTTTCGCCGGTGCTACGGTATTACCCCCGGCAAATACCTGCGCCTGTGCCGGGTGGAACGGGCCGGGCAGTTGCTGCTTTCCACTGGGCGAAGTTTGGAAAAAATTGCCCAGGACTGCGGTTTTGGCGATGTCTCCGGTTTTTACCGGGCGTTTATGGCAGTGCATGGCCAAAGCCCCGGTGCATGGCGGCGGCTGCGGCTGGGCGGCACAAAAGAAGTGTAATTTCTGCCCCGGTGTGTGCTTTTGGGCTTGAAGAAGCCGCCCGGGCTGTACTATAATAAAATCAAAGAACTTTGGGAGGATTTGTTATGAAAAAAGTTGGTTTTATCGGCATTGGCATCATGGGCCGCTCCATGGCCATCAATCTGATGAAAGCCGGGTTTGAGGTTTCCGTTTATACCCGCAGCAAGCATAAGATCGAAGATTTTCTGCAGGAAACCGGCGCAAAATGGTGCGAAAACCCTGCGGACTGCGCCAAGGGACAGGATGCGGTGATCACCATTGTGGGCTACCCCAAGGATGTGGAAGATGTTTATTTTGGAGAGAACGGCATTCTGGCCGGTGCGGATGAAGGCACGTATCTCATCGACATGACCACCACCGATCCCCGCCTGGCGGTACGCATTGCAGAAGAGGGCAAGGCCAAAAACCTGCACGTGCTGGATGCCCCTGTTTCCGGCGGCGATACCGGCGCTAAGGCCGGCACGCTCTCCATTATGGTGGGCGGTGTGGAAGAAGATTTCAATGCCTGTCTGCCGCTGTTTGAAGCCATGGGCAAGACCATTGTGTACGAAGGTCCCCACGGCGCGGGCCAGCACACCAAAATGGCTAACCAGATCGCCATTGCCGGTGCACTTTCCGGTGTGGCCGAAGCTGTGGCCTACGGTGAGCGCATGGGCCTGGATACCGACCGCATGCTGAAGAGCATTGAAAAAGGCGCGGCGGGTAGCTTCCAGATGAGCGGCAACGGCCATAAGATGGTGGACAAAGACGATGCCGCCGGTTTCTTTATGAAGCACTTTGTGAAGGATATGAAGATCGCTCTGGCCCAGAGCAGCGAAGAACTGCCGATTTTGGCCAAGGTGTGCGCCATGTGCGAAGCCTTGGAAGAAAAAGGCCTGGGCGATTTGGGTACCCAGGCGATCATCCACCACTATCGGGATAAATAAGTATATTTCGCCGGCCGGGCAAACGTAAAAGTTTCGTCCACCTTTACAAAGGTGGTAGGGTTCGAAGGGGCAAAGCCCCTCGGCGCCCATCGCAATGGGGCGACACTCCCTTTCCTTCATAAGCGCAGGAAGGTGAATTAAAACAGTCCAGTGGACTGTTTTAAGAGGGAACCCTCGCCGGGGGTTCCCTAAGGAGCCGAATACGGAGGAAGAAAACTTGTAAATGAGGTTTTCCCCAAGTGCAGTAGCCACGCGTCAGAGGCTGTTCCGAACAGGTGTTGTAATTTGCGTTTTAAGCATCGGACCCTACAGGGTGCACCGGGGTATGAATGTGCCCATTCGTTCTCTCCCCTATTTTCATTCTTCTCTTGCCAAATGCCCGCACAAAGAGTATGATTAAAAAAACAAAACCTCTGCGAAAGGATGTTTTTATGCAGATCAATGACCCGAGAAAACTGATTATAAAAGACAGCTATGATGTAATTGTGGTAGGCGGCGGCATTGCCGGTGTGGCAGCTGCCGTGGCTTCTGCCCGCAACGGTGCCAAAACCCTGCTCATCGAAAAGCAGATCAACCTGGGCGGCCTGGCCACCGTGGGTCTGATCAGCTGGTACGAACCCCTGTGCGACGGCAACGGCAAACAGGTCATCGGCGGTATTTCCGAAGAACTGATCCGCCTTTCCGGCAAATACGGCCTGGATGACCTTCCTCCCAACTGGGGAGGAGAAAGCGGCAACCGCAGCCGTTACGGTCGCTTTGCCAGCCACTACTCCCCCACCATTTTTGCACTGGTGCTGGATGAATACGTGCGCACCGCCGGCGCGGATATTCGCTTTGATACCATGGCCACCTACCCTGTGGTGGAAAACGGCCGCATCACCGGTGTGATCGCCGAGAGTGTTTCCGGCCGTGAATATTACCCCTGCCGCTTTGTGGTGGATGCTACCGGCGATGCCACCGTGTGCGCTGCAGCCGGCCTGCCCACAGAAGACGGCCTGAACTACCTGGTGTATGTAGCCCACGGCCACGATAAAGAATCTGTGGCCAAATACATGGAAGACGGAAACGATGCCGCGTTCCGCAAGTGGATTTGGTGCGGCGCCAGTTTGAACGGCACCGGCCACCCCGCCGATAAGCCTTTCTACACCGAATACAACGCCGACAAAGAAAACGAGTTTATTCGCTGGGGTAAAGAGGCCATGCTGGAAAAGCTGAAGCAGAGCCCCAAAAACGAGCGCGATCTTACCAAGCTGCCCACCATGGCGCAGTACCGGAAAATTCGTCGACTGGTGGGCGAAACCACCTTTACCGGCGAAGAAGTGACCTGCAGCGATTCCATCGGCACCTGCGGCGATTTCCGCCACCCGGGCCCGGTGTTTGAACTGCCCTACAGCTGCCTGTACAATAAGCAGCTGCCTAACCTGCTGGCCGCCGGCCGTATTGTTTCGGCTGCCGGCGAAGGCTGGGAGATCACCCGCGTGATTCCTGTGTGTGCCCTTACCGGCCAGGCAGCCGGCACCGCCGCCGCCCTTTGCCATGCCAATGGCGTACTTTTGGACAACATTGACCTGCCCCGCCTGCAGAAGACCCTGCAGGAACAGGGTGTGCTTTTCTGCGAAGCGCATAAATAAAAAAACGCCGCCTCTCCTTTTACAGGAAAGGCGGTTTATTTTTTATCCAATCCCCATCCGGAAATTCGCATTGACAAACAGTGTAAACACACGCTGTCCATCGTTCACAGCCCCATTATCAACATACGTTATGAACGGCTGCATCGTTTCGTCGGTACTGTTTACATCGTACCACTGCGGCATGGAATACGCTGTCGGTTCGCCATACAGGGCAGTCAGTCGGCTTTTCAGTTCTTCCAGGCTATCTGCCAGCACAATCACCTGCAGAATCGCCACGTTACCGTTCTCTGCAAACGATATCCGCATTTGGCGGGGAGCACCGGTTTCATCGCTGCAAAGCGCAAATCCCAAAAATTCCGGCTCGGTCATTCCCAGCGCCGTATAATCCAACAGGATCTCCCGTTTATTTTTAGCAAGCAACTCTTCCTCGGTGGTACCAATCAATTGAGCAAACGAAGTCCGGCTCATTCCCATGTGCAAACCACCAATGGGTTTCGCCAGCGACACTGCTGTTTCTTCCGCAGCAGAACCATACAAACTTTTCAAATAGGCATCGGCATGGTACATCAGCAGAAAATCATACGGTTGGTTCAGCTTCAACGCCGGCAGATCCGTATTGGTATATACAGTTACAAATGGACGCAGCGCAAACAGCTTTTGCTCCCCATCGGCAATCTGCAGGGCAACCTGAAGATCCTGTTCGTTCAGTTTTTCCACATCGGCATCCACTGCATCTTTCTGCAGATCAGTTCCGCTCCACAATGTCTGTTCGCCTTCGTAAGGTTCTCCGTAAGCCAATGTCATTGCTTCTTTCAGCGCAGCACCGCTTTTGGCATACACATAAAGCGTCACACCGCTCAAACGCTGCACGCCTTCGTATTCTTCAAACCGCAGCTGAACAGCCTGGTTTTCCTGCGTAAGTTTCATGCCATTCAATTCGGCACCCATGCCTGCCAAAGCGTAATTCAGTCCCAAAACGCTTCCGCTGCTGTTGGTATACGGCACATCCTCCGCTTCCAGATAAAGCGCCTTCAACGCTTCTTCCTGGGTCATCCCCCAGGTCAGGCCTTTCACTGGCGGCTGCAGCACAGTTTCTGCCTGCTTTTTTTGGCAACCAGAAACCGCCAGCAAAGCAGCCATTAACACCGCACAAATCAAAATACAGCGCACCGTTTTTTTCATCATAAACACTTCTTTCGTGCGAAATGATCTTTTTCATATCCAGTATATCAAAGCACAAAACAAAAATCAATCAACGCGTCCACTCCCTAACAGAACAGACGCTTTGAACTTGCCGTATTCAATATTAAGAGCCGTAGTCAAACCCAAGATCAAAATACACGCACAGCGTATAAACATTCCGGTTGCTTGGAAGTAAATCCCTGCTGAAATATGCGGCGTACAGTTCGTAATCGTGCATCATGGTGGTGTCGTAGTAATCGTAGCCGTACCAGCGCATTTCCCCATCCACCACAGAAGGTTCGCCCAGCAGTTCGGTCAGGCCGGCCTGCAGTGCCTCTTCACTTTCGGCGGTCACGTTGGCCTGTATGCAGCACAGGTAAGCATCGTACTCATCAAAGTAGAAGATCATATCCTGCGGTGCAGCGCCGTCCTGATTGTGAACGATCTCAAACCCGAGGAACTCATGCTCCGTCAGTTCCAGCTCCTCACAGCTCACCAGAATGGAACCCTTATACTTGGTTTCCATTTCTTCTTCGGTGCGGCCGATGGAACTCCCGAAATTGGAGCGAGACATACCCATGCTGACCCAGGAAAGAATGGGCATATCCAGCGTTGTCCTGTACTCCGGCAAAGGCGCCGAACCATACAGGCTCAGCAGGTATTGATCGGCCTTATACGTCACCCGAAAACGATGTGTGCTTTCCGATTCCAGCACCGGCCCGGTATCTTCGCCAAAGCTATAGTACTGCACGGTGACAAACGGGCGCAGGGGAAACAACTTCTGCTCGCCGCCGGTGATCTGCATCGCCATGCTCAGATCGTATTCATCCAGCTTTTCCATGTCGGCTTTGGTGGCGTTCTTCTTAAAATCCGTACCGCTCCAAAGTGTCCAGTCGCCCACATAAGGTTCTCCGTAAACGGCGGTCAGCGATTCTTTCAGTGCGGGGCCGTTTTCAGCCTGTACATTCGCGTCTACCTGGTACAGCCGTTCCACGCCGGCGTATGCCTTAAAGGCCACCGCCACAAAAGGCTCCTTGCCATACAGCTCCAGCCCGGCAAGCTCTGCGTTCTCCAGTCCCGCCTGTTCCGGGGTCAGCCACCACAAATTTCCGCTGTCGGAGGCAACATGAATCTCCTCCTCGCTCAGCCCAAGAGCGTCCTTGGCTTCCTCCCGGGTCATGCCCCAGGTCAGGCCTTCAATGGGCGGCTGCAGCATGGTTTCTGCCTGCTGATTTTGGCAGGCGGCCATTGCCAGCAGCACAGCCAGCACTGCTGCCGCAAATAAAATTCGCCGCACCAGTTTTTTCGTTTTCATACTACCCTCTCCTTTGGTTCAATAAATCTACTCTTTCAAACACAAAGCCCCACTGGCTTTTACACCCACAGTATAGCAAATCGAAAAAACCTCGTCAATAAAAGTAACAAAATGTAATCAAAATATAATCCTTTTGTAATCATTATAGCCAAAAATGTCATTCATTTGTTACTTTTTCGCTGTTTTGTCATCCTTTTGTCACCCACTTGTGATTCGCCTTCACTTTTGCATACAAAAAGCGCCTGCTCTTTTACAGAACAGGCGCTTGACTTTTATTCAGATCAGGCCATCAGCTTGACCAGCACAGCCTTCTGGGCGTGCAGGCGGTTTTCGGCCTCTTCGAAGATCTCGTTGGCATGGGCTTCAAACACATCCTCGGTGATCTCCTCGCCGCGGTGAGCAGGCAGACAATGCTGCACCATGCAGCCGGGGTTGGTCACGGCCATCAGTTCTTCGTTCACCTGGAAACCGGCAAACGCGGCACGGCGCTGAGCGGCCTCCTCCTCCTGGCCCATGGAGGCCCACACATCGGTGAAGACAACGTCGGCACCCTGTGCAGCTTCCAGGGGAGACTCGGTCATGGTGAACATCTCGCCGTAACCGGCGGCAAAATCAAGAACTTCCTTGGCGGGCTGGTAGTTCTTCGGGCAGGCAACCGCAACCTTCATGCCGACTTTCAGGCAGCCGACAATGAGAGAATTCATCATGTTGTTACCATCGCCAATGAAGCACATCTTCAGGCCTTCCAGCTTGCCTTTGAATTCACGCACAGTCTGCAGGTCGGCAAGGATCTGGCAGGGGTGAGCAAAGTCGGTCAGGCCGTTGATGATCGGAATGGAACCGTACTTGGCCAGGTCTTCCACTTCCTGCTGGGCAAAGGTACGAATCATAATGCCGTCGAGATAGCGGGAAAGCACACGGGCGGTATCCTGCACGGGCTCGCCGCGGCCGATCTGCAGATCGCGGGAGGACAGGAAAATGGGGAAACCGCCCAGCTGGTACATACCCACTTCGAAAGAAACGCGGGTACGGGTGGAGGATTTTTCAAAAATGCAGCCCAGGGTCTT